>JBHIBU010000009.1:0-15471 GCA_046759245.1 Dehalococcoidia bacterium
GCTCATCGGCACCACAACCTATGGCAAGGGGAGCGTCCAGGTGATTCGTGAGCTCAGCGATGGCTCTGCTCTTTATGTGACCAGGGCCCGTTGGCTCACCCCCAATGGTCGCCAAATAGAGGGGGAGGGGCTCACCCCGGATTTTCAGGTGGAGATCACGGAGGAAGATATCGAAAGCGGCCGCGATCCACAACTGGAATTTGCTATCGAGTATATTAAGGCTCAGCTGTGAAGAGCCGCCTTTAGGCTTGAAGAGCTTAACGGCGTGTGCTAAAATAAACCATGGCGACGAAGACGATCAGCCTCAATCGCAAAGCATATCATGACTATGATATTGACCACAGCGTTGAGGCGGGCATTGTTCTTACAGGCACCGAGATCAAGTCGATCCGAGCTGGCGGGGTGAATCTTCGCGAAGCCTATGCCCATCCCGCGGGCGGTGAGCTGTGGCTTTTTAATGCTCATATCGCTCGTTACGAAGAGGGTAATCGCTATAATCACGAACCAACGCGCCCGAGGAAGCTTCTACTTCACCGCAAGCAGATCGAGGAGCTTGCCGGTAAGGTAATGCAAAAGGGCTTTACCATAGTGCCCTTAAAGTTGTACCTTAAAAATGGAATCGCCAAGGTGGAACTGGGCCTGGCCAAGGGAAAGAAGCTTCATGACAAGCGCGAATCCATAGCGCGCCGCGAGGCGGAGCGTGAGATGGAGCGCGCCATGAAGCTGGCGAAAAGGCGCTGAAGAAAAGAAGAGCACTTGACATTTGCTACCCTCGTTGCACTGTGTAAGTTCCTTTTGTAAAGAGCGAAAAATGGGGACGAGTGGTTTCGACAGGGGAGAAGCGCTACAGGATTGCAGGCCGAGGTGCCATCCACCTCGTAAAACAGGTGGCAAAAAAGTAACTGACAACTACGTCTACGCTAGCTAAGCTGGACACGCCCCCTTCGCCTCCCTCGATGGGCGGGGGTGGGCGACGAGAAGTCGAGGTGCGGCAATCCAGAGGTCGATAAGGGTTGCTCAAGACAGGATCGACTGGCTCAACCGGACTCGGTCGGCAGAGGAAGGTTGTGTGAGAGCAAAGAGCCGACTAAGCCTGTAGCATATTCTGGGTGGAGCTCCTCTGGACGGGGAGTTCGACTCTCCCCCGTCTCCACCAATGAACTAACAGGACTCCTATATAAGGTTGGAGTCCTTTTTTAATATTGACTTGGTTATGGCTGGGTGATAAAATACATATAGGAGCTATTAACCAAAGCTTACTCATGGCTATTGCTGCATTATATTCTCTTGGAGCGAAATTGGCCTGCCTCCACCCTGTGTATGGAAGCACACGTTAGGGGGAGGCAGTTTATTCTCAGGGAGGATGATCTCTATGCCAAAGGCAGCGGTAAAGCTTTTTAGAGACCCCGAAAATGCGAAAAAAGCAGCCCGGGAGCTGAGGTCGAAGGGCTTCGGCGCGAAGGAGATTGGCATTCTAGTGCGCGATAAGGAGAAAGCGACGAAATTCGCCAGCCCTAAGGCATCCACCGAGGTAATGCTTCCAGAGGCGGGGGCTGCCTTCGCCGTGGGCCCCCTGGCCAAAGCAGGCAAGAAGGCAACTTTGGCCAGTTTGCTCGACCTTCCTGAGGAGACCATTAGCTATTACGAGTTTGGCGTATCCGTAGGTGGCGTCCTTATCAGCGTTCATGCCGATGAGGGGCGCCTTCCCCAGGCTCAGCAGATTCTAAGGGCAGCCGATGTCCCGGTCGCTGCGGCGAGGGGAGAGATGTGGGCCACAAGCCCTGGGTTCGTCGCCGCGGGAAGGATGACGGAGACGGATCCCATTGACACCAAGATGACCGGCGATTTCCGAAGATACTAGCCTATAGGAGGAGGGACAAGAATGTCTCGCTTTATTGCTACCTCAGCGATCAGAGGCGCTCACGGCGTTATTAACGAGGCGGAAAAGATGCTCAAAGATGCCTTGAAGAAGCTGGGGCCAGATATACCCGTGGCCTTCCCTGCTAGCGCCTATTATTTGCCTGTGGTCTATGGTTTTACAGGACACAAGGTGGAGAAGATTGGCGACTTGGTGTGGCCCTTAGAGCATGCCAAGAGTCTCTTAGCACCGGTGCCCAAGGAGAACCTATGGCTACCCTATCTTGGTGAAACCTTAGACGCTGGTGTAGCCACCCTTTTCGCTGAGGAGATCATCGAGGGCATCCGCTTTGCCAAGGGCGAGCAGCCAGAGATGCGCAATGGCTACCGCTATAACGGTCCCATCGATGATGTGCAAATGCGCTCCTGGGGAATTCAGATGGTCGATGGCAGCATGCCGGGTTTCGCTGCCATCCTTGGCTGTGCCAAGAGCAACGAGGTAGCGGTTAAGATCGTGCGTGAGCTTCAATCGAAGGGGCAGCTGGTCTTCCTCGCCAGCAATGTGAAGGGTCGTTCCATCGTCGACCAGCTCCTGGAGGAGGGTGTGGACCTGGGCTATCACACCTTCACCGTTCCCTTTGGCTCCGATACCATCTCCGCGGTCTATGCCCTGGGCTATGCCACCCGCGCTGCCTTCAGTTTTGGCAATGTCAAGCCCGGCGACTTCCGCCAGGTTCTCCTCTATAATAAGTTCCGCTGCTTCGCCTTCGCCCTGGCCTTAGGGCCTGTCGATGACCTCAAATATGCCACTGCGGCAGGGGCCATCAACTTTGGCTTCCCGGTCATTGCCGATACAGTGATTCCCAATATCCTGCCCACCGGAGTGACCAAGTATGAGCATGTAGTAAGCATACCCTTCGATGATATCCCGGGAAGGGATGACCTGGAGCGGGCGGAAAGGCTGGTGCAGCGCTGTATAGAGATCCGGGGCATCAAGATCAAGATCCCCACGGTGCCCATCCCTGTTGCCTATGGTCCCGCCTTCGAGGGGGAGGTGGTTCGGCGCGAGAACCTCCATGCCGAGTTTGGGGGCAAGGGGGGCATGTGCTTTGAGTGGGTAACCATGAGGGATATGGATGAGGTGGAGGATGGCAAGATCGAGGTGGTCGGGCCTGAGCTTGAAGCCTTTGAAGAGAGGACGAACATCCCCTTGGGGATTCTGGTCGAGGTTGCGGGGCGCAAGATGCAGAAGGACTTTGAGCCCGTTTTGGAGCGCCAGATTCACCACTTCATTAATGGCGCTGAGGGGATCCAGCACATGGCCCAGCGGGACATCACCTGGATCCGCTTCCACAAGAGTGCAGTACAAAGAGGCTTTGGTATCAAGCACCTTGGGGACATACTTCACACCAACCTTCAGAACGATTTCAGCGCCATTGTGGACAAGGTACAGATAACCCTTTACACCGAGCCCGATAGGGTTGAGGCGCTGAGAGAGGAGGCTCGCGCTGTCTACCATGAACGGGATGAGCGGATAAAAGGCCTCACCGATGAAGCGGTGGACACATTCTATAGCTGCACCCTATGCCAGTCCTTCGCCCCCAATCATGTTTGCGTCATCAATCCCGAGCGCACCGGTCTTTGTGGCGGCTATGCCTGGCTCGACTGCCGCGCCGCCTTTGAGATCAAGCCCGCCGGTCCCAACCAACCCGTTCCTAAAGGGAGATGCCTCGACCCGGCGAAGGGGGAGTGGGAGGGGGTTAACAGTTTCGTATATGAGCATTCCAATAGGAGTATGGAGCGCTTCACCATCTACTCCCTGATGGATGCGCCGATGACCACCTGCGGCTGCTGTGAGTGCGTTATGGTGATCATCCCCGAGGCCAATGGGGTAATGATCGTAAGCCGGGAGGACTATGGCATGACCCCCTGTGGCATGACCTTCACCACCCTCATGGGCAGCATTGGCGGCGGTCTCCAGACGCCGGGGATGATGGGGCATAGCAAGCTCTTTATCACCAGCAAGAGGTTCATCTCCATGGAGGGGGGCATTAAGCGAGTAGTTTGGCTGTCAAAGAATGTCAAGGAGGACTTCGCGGAGGAGCTTAAGGAGGTTTGTGAGCGCGAGGGCGTTCCCGACCTGATGGATAAGATCGCCGATGGCACTATAGCAACCACGGTGGAGGAGCTATTGCCCTTCCTGGAGGAGAAGGGACACCCCGCTCTTACCATGGAGCCCTTAATATAGCGGAAAACCCGGAGGGAACACCTAAACAAGGGTCGACTTCTGCGACCCTTGTTTAATGAAGGAAAGACTGGGAAAGGAGAGAGCGTCATGCCAGTAGTGGAAGTGCCCACCGAGAAGTGGACGGGAAAGGTGAAGGAGGTGAGACTTGGCGGCGGTGGCAGGAGGAGCGTGGTCGTCGGTGGCGAGGCCACCCTCCCCTTCCTCCACTTTGAGGGATCATTCCCCAATAGACCCTCAATCGCCATCGAGGTTCGTGACTCTGAACCTAGGGACTGGTCGCCACACCTTGTCTCTGCCTGGGGCGATGTCCTCGCTGACCCCGGGGCCTGGGCCGAGAAGGCGGTGGAGTACGGCGCTGATATCATCGCTCTCTCTCTAAGAAGCGCCCACCCCGAAGAGGGCGATACGGGCGCCGATGAGGCGAGAAGAGCTGTGGATAAGGTTCTCTCCGCAGTGGATCTCCCCCTCGTCATCATCGGACCCGGGGTGGTGGAAAAGGATAACGAGGTGCTGGTAGCAGCCTCGGAGGTGGCCAAGGGGCAAAGGGTCGCCCTGGGGAATTGTGAAGAGAAGAACCATCGCACCATCGCCGCCGCCTGCATCGCCGATGGCCATGTCGCCATTGCCAAGAGCCCCATCGAGATCAATCTAGCCAAGCAGCTCAATATCCTTCTTTGCGATGTCGGCCTCTCGCCGGATTCCATCCTGATGGACCCCACCACGGGAGCTTTAGGCTACGGCATAGAATACACCTACTCGGTGATGGAGCGGCTTCGACTGGCAGGGTTGGGGGGAGACGCGATGACGTCGATGCCCATGCTCTGCACCGCAGGTGAGGAGTCGTGGCGGCAGAAGGAATCAAAGTTTACTGAAGGGGGGCCCAAGGACTGGGGCGATCCCCTGGAGCGGGCCTTGATCTGGGAGGAGATAACTGCCTCTATGCTAATTGCCGCTGGTGCCGACATCGTGGTGCTCAGCCACCCGAGGACGGTGGAGAGGGTGAAAGCCGTTATCGATAAGCTGATGAGGGTTTGAGAGGAGGACTACCAAATGGCACTCACCGGTATCGAGATCTATAAATTCCTGCCGAAGACCAACTGCAAGGAGTGTGGCTTTCCCACCTGCCTTGCCTTCGCCATGAAGCTTGCTGCCAAGGGTGTGGAGCTTTCCCTCTGCCCCTATGTGTCCGAGGAATCAAAGCAAGCCCTTGAGGCGGCGGCGCGACCGCCGATTCACTTAGTCACCATCGGCGCCGGCGAGAGAAGGATCGAGGTGGGCAATGAGGTGGTCATGTTCCGCCACGAGAAGACCTTCTACCATCCACCTGGCTTTGTAATGAGGGTTAAGGATACCGACCCTGCTGATGCCGTGGCCAGGCTCGTCGATGAGGTGGCAGGCTATAGCGTGGAGCGGGTTGGGCTGGAGCTGAGATTGGATGGCTTCGCCGTTAACAATGAATCCGAGGATGGTGGCAACTTCCTCAAATGTGTGGAGCTGGTCGCCTCTAAGACCGACCTCCCCTTGATTCTTATGTCGCAGGACGCTTCTATTATGGGCCAGGTGCTGAAAAAAGTGGCCAGCGCCAAGCCCTTGATCTATGCGGCAACCAAGGAGAACTGGGATAAAATGGCGGAGCTTGCCCTCAAGCACCAATGCCCCCTCGCTGTCTATGAGCCAGCGGGGCTGGGCGAGCTTGCCGCGGTGGTGGAGCAGGTGACGGGCGCTGGTGTGGAGGATGTGGTCCTTGATCCCGGCGCCCGTGACTTTGGCCAATCCCTCTCCGCCCTGACCCAACTTCGCCGGCTTGCCCTGAAGAAGAGCTTCCACCTTTTGGGCTATCCCGTCATCACCTTCCCCGGCGAGGCGACGACCTCGATGGAGGAGGAGGCGCTTCTTGCCGGGCAGCATGTCGCTAAGTACGCCGGGATCATCGTGCTCGACCACTTCTCCCCTAGCATGTCCTACCCTCTGCTCACCCTTCGCCTCAACATCTATACCGACCCTCAGAAACCGATCCAGATAGCACCGGGAATATATGAGATAGGCTCCCCAAGGGAGGATAGCCCGCTATGCGTCACTACCAATTTCTCCCTCACCTACTTCTCCATTGCCGGTGAGTTGGAATCCAGTGGCTTTCCCTCCTGGCTCCTGGTCTGCGATACCGAGGGGCTCTCTGTGCTCACCTCCTGGGCTGCGGGTAAGTTTGACGCTGAGAAGATCGCCAAAACGGTGAAGGAGTTCAATGTCGCCGAGCGCATCAGCCATCGCAGTGTGATCATCCCGGGGCATGTTGCCATGCTCAGGGGCGAGCTTGAGGAGGAGCTTTCCGACTGGAGGATCATGATCGGGCCCCGCGAGGCGGTGGATGTGGGAGCCTTCTTGAAGCAGCAGTGGGCAGGGTGAGGATTTGAAGCAGAGCTTCGGTGTAACCTTCCAGCCTCTAGGGAAAAGCGCTCAAGTGACCGAGGGCGTTTTGCTTCTTGACGCTGCGGTCGAGGCTGGGCTTGCCATCGATACCCCCTGCGGCGGTCAGGGGCGTTGCGGCAGGTGTATGGTCAGGGTAGAAAGCGGCCAGGTCAGCCACCGCGAAAACCCCCACCTTACCCCCCAGCAGATGGAGCAGGGCTGGGTCCTTTCCTGTACCGCCAGGGTAGCCGGGGACCTGGTTATCTCCGTGCCCCCTCAGAGGGAGCGGGAGAGGGTTGTTGCCGAGACTGCCGCCGCCAGGAGCGCCCTACCCGTGTGGAGCGATTGGCCTCAATATCCCCTGGTGCGCCAGCTCTTCTTAGAGATCCCCCCTCCCAGCCTGGAAGACAACACTACCGACCTCGAGCGATTGAGAAGAACCCTGGAAAGGGAGCATGGCATCGATAACCTAGCTATTGAGCTGCCTTTGATGAGGAATCTAGCCGCTATCCTGCGCCAGGGCCAGTGGAAGGTTACAGCTACCGTGGCCCTGAAGGACGTGGGGGGTGCTCGCCTCATCGGTCTGCGCCCCGGTCGCTCAAGAGGGCCTCTGCTTGCTGTAGCGGTGGATATTGGCACCACAAATGTGGTTATCGACCTGGTCAATCTCAGGTCGGGTCGGGCCATCGACCGGGTTTCCTCTCGGAATAGGCAGATCGCTCGGGGCGAGGACGTTATCTCTCGCATCGTCTATACCGAGCGCCAAGATAAGGGGCTAGGAAAACTCCAGAGGCTGGTCATCGAAACGATCAACGAGCTGCTCGCTGAGCTTGCCCAGAAGCACCGCTTCGCTACCACCGACATCGAGGAGATGGTGGCTGCCGGCAACACCACCATGCTTCACCTCTTCCTGGGATTGCCACCAAAGCATATCAGAGAGGAGCCCTATATCCCCACGGCAAGCCATTTCCCCTTGGTCACTGCAGGAGAGCTGGGACTGGCCATCAATCCCCAGGCCCCGGTCTACTGCCTGCCTGCGGTTGCCGCCTATGTGGGCGGTGACATCACTGCGGGGGTGCTTAGCTCCTGTCTCTATAAAGCTGATAAGCTCACCCTCTTTCTGGACGTGGGCACCAATGGGGAGATCGTTTTGGGCAACTCCGATTGGATGGTCGCCTGCGCCTGTAGTGCGGGGCCTGCCTTTGAGGGCGCCGGGGTGAGGTGTGGCATGAGGGCGGTGAAGGGCGCCATTGAGGAGGTGACCGTAAGCTCAAAAACCCTCGAACCCACCATCAAGGTGATCGGCAATGTTGCCCCCCAAGGTATTTGTGGCTCAGGGATGATCTCAGCCCTCGCCGAGATGCTCATCACGGGGGTGGTCGATAGGGCCGGTCGCATCAACCTTGACTCTGTGGCGAGCAGGATGGGCAAGAGGAGTCGCCTTCGCATCGGGGACCACGGCCCTGAGTATGTTCTCGCCTGGGGATCGGGAGATAGGCAGGATATCGTGCTCAGTGAGGTGGACATCGATAATCTTATTCGCACCAAGGCTGCGGTCTATGCTGGGATCATGGTGATGGCGCGCAGCACTGGCATCCCCGTCTCCGATGTGGCGGAGGTGCTCATCGGTGGCGCCTTCGGGCAACATATAGACGTGGAGAAGGCGATTCAGATCGGGCTACTCCCCGATCTCCCTTGGGAGAGGTTCAAGTTCCTGGGCAATACCTCGGCCTGGGGTGCCTATAATGCCCTTCTTTCCAAATACGCTCGGGCTAAGGTGGAGGAGATCGCAGACAAGATCACCTACCTGGAACTTATCGCTGATGGCACCTTTATGAGCGAATTCACTGCGGCGCTATTCCTGCCCCATACCAATATCGACAACTTCCCCTCTATAAAGGCGCTGCTGACAAGGCAGGAAAATTGAACCACAGGGGCTTGAAAGATGGGTAAGACCATTGCCATTGCAGGGAAGGGGGGCACAGGAAAGACCACCATCGCTGCCCTCCTGATCAAACTTCTCACTGAAAAGGGAGCGGTGCTTGCCATCGATGCTGACCCCAGCGCCAATCTTCACCTGGCCTTGGGTTTGCCTCTAACGGAGACCGTGGGTGCGGTGCGCGAGGAGATGGCCAGCTCTGCAAAGGGGGGTCGTCTCAGCCCTGGGATACCAAAGCAGGACTATATTGAGCTGAGGATTCGGGAGGCACTGGTGGAATCGAAGGGTGTGGACCTACTGGCTATGGGGCGACCGGAGGGGCCTGGTTGCTACTGCGCCGCCAATCACATGCTTCGCGCCTGCATCGATCGCCTCGCTGATAGCTACGACTATGTAGTTATCGACTCCGAGGCGGGAATGGAGCATATAAGTCGCCAGACGATGCGAGATGTGGACATCCTGCTTATCGCCTCGGACCCAACGATGAGAGGGATCTCCGCTGCCGCTCGCATGAAGGAGCTCATCGGCGAGCTGAGAACGCATGTGGGCCGGATCGCCTTGGTGGTCAATCGGGCAGGCGATGGTCTCCCCTCAGAGATTGAGAAGGCGATTGGGGAGGCAAGCCTCGAGCTCATCGGCCTGCTCCCTGAGGACCCGGGGATGATGAAGCTGGAGATAAGGGGAGCCCCGTTAACCGACCTCCCACCTGAGTCCCCACTGCAACGGGGTATCTTGGAGATATCGGAGAGATTGGGCCTGCTATGACGGTGGGGAAATCATCGTGGCATATTTGAGTTCGAAAAAGGGAGGGGAGCGATGATTGCCATTGGAGAATGTCTGCAGATAATCTCAAAAATGGTGCGGACGGCCATTGAGGAACGGGATAAAGGGTTCCTTCAGGACCTGGCGAGGCGTCAGGTGGATAAGGGCGCTCATATGCTTGATCTCAACATCGGTCCTCAGAAGAAGGCGGGCGCTGAGGTGATGGAATGGCTGGTGAACATCATTCAAGAGGTCACCGATGTCCCCCTATCCCTGGACACAACCAATGCTGAAGCCATCCAGGCAAGTCTTGGGGTCTGTAAGAAGAAGCCGATGATCAATAGCACCAATGCCGATCCGCAGCGAATGGGCGTTTTGTTCCCCCTGGCCGCAAGACATGATGCCAACATCATCGCCCTCACCCTGCGTGCCACCGGGTTGCCGGCGACAGCAGACGCCAGGGTCGAGATCCTCTCCGAGGACCTTTTTGCTGCCATTGAGCAATACGGCGTGCCTCTGGAGAGCGTCTACTTTGACCCCTTGGTGCTCACCGTGAATGGCTGTCAGGACCATGCCCCCGAGGTCGTGAAGGCGACCCGCATCTTCAAACAGGTAAGCGACCCACCCTTGCTCACCACCTGTGGCCTTTCCAACGTATCCAGTGGTGCCCCCAGTGAGGTGAGGCCGATCCTCAACCGCATCTATCTCGTGATGCTCATGAGTGCTGGACTTGATTCGGCGATCCTCGACCCCTTCGACGACGAGCTCATGGAGACGATACGCATCCTCGAGAGTCGCGATGATTCCACCGTCAAGGGGAGGATCTACCTCGCCCTTTACGACGCCTATGCCGCGGAGGAGGAGTTCGACCCCAGCATCGTCGACATCAGCGACCCGGAGCAAAGCGACATCCTGAAGACGATCCGGGTTCTGGAAAACAAGACGATCTACGCCCACAGCTACCTGCAGCTTTAACCCCTGCCGAACTCCCTCTCCAGTTGTGAGGAGGTAAAGCGAACCATCGTTGGTCTTCCGTGGGGACAGGTGCGGGCCAACTCCGTTAGCTCTAGCTCTCGCACCAGTTGCCGCATCTCCTCCGCACTCAAGAGCTGGCCTGCCCTTACTGCGCTGTGGCAGGCAAGGGAAAGGGCTACCTTCTCCTCCCAGCTTTTTGGGTCTCCTTCGACACCGAGGGAGTCCAGCACCTCCATAAGCGCCTCAGCCACGCCCTCACCCTTGAGCAAGGCTGGTACGGTGCGCAGAAGGTAGGTTCGCTGACCGAAGGGCTCGATGGCGAAGCCATAAGCGGCAAGAACTTCCACCCCGGCCTTCAGCATCTCCTCCTGGCGTGGCGTAACCTCGATGGTCAAAGGCTCAAGCAATCCCTGAACCTCCACCTCCCTTTGCGCTCGCTGGGCGCGAACCTTCTCGAAGAGGACACGCTCGTGGGCGGTGTGCTGATCGATAAGATAGAGCCCATCGGGTCCCTCGGCGATTATATAGGTGCTGGCAAGCTGGCCGAGGACGCGAAGAATGGGCAGGGGCGACTCCAGGGGAGGTCTGGCTGGAGCGAAGAGCGAGGGTTCAAGGGGCTCCCTCTTCACCAAGGGTTGCTCTTGGGGAAGGAATGTGGGCACGCCGGGCTGCCTTCTCACCAGGGGCACGGGCATCTGCTCCACCAGAGCGGCTCGCACTGCCCTCTGCACGGCGACGAAAAGCGCAGGCTCGTAGCGGAATCTGACCTCGGTCTTAGTGGGATGGACATTGACGTCAACATCCTGGCCCGGTAGAGAGATGTTGAGCACGGCGATGGGATGCTTCCCCGCCATGAGGAGCCCCAGATAGGCATCCTCCACGGCGCGGCTGAGAAGGCGGCTCTGCACCCAGCGGCGGTTGATAAAGAAGCTGAGGTAACTGCGGCTGGAGCGGGCGAGCGAGGGCGGGCTCACAAAGCCCCAGACCTGTGGCCATCGGTCTTTTTCCTGGTCTCCTACCTGGATCATCGCCTGGGCTGCCTCCACCCCATAAACCTTGACCAGAACATCGCGCAGCTCGCCACTTCCCGGGGTGTTTAGTGCCATCCGCCCGTCCATGATCAAGGTAAACCTCACCTCGGGGAAGGCGAGGCTATACTGGCTCACCAGATTGGAGATGTGGCCGCTCTCCGTAGCCGACGACTTGAGGAATTTGAGGCGGG
Source organism: Dehalococcoidia bacterium (assembly GCA_046759245.1). Classification (GTDB taxonomy): domain Bacteria; phylum Chloroflexota; class Dehalococcoidia; order E44-bin15; family E44-bin15; genus JBHIBU01. The sequence goes on from JBHIBU010000009.1 coordinate 11,410, forward strand.
CGGGGACATTTCGGAAGAGGTGACGCACGGTGACCCTGGTTCCCTGGGGGCAGCCCCTTTTCCCTTTTTCGACCACAGCTCCATTTTGAAGCTCAAGGTAGCTTCCCGCTGTCGCATCCTGGGTGCGGGTCAATACCTCCACCTGAGCCACGGCGGCGATGCTGGGCAGCGCCTCGCCCCTGAAGCCCAGGCTGGAGATGGAATCGAGGTCCGCCATGCCTTCGATCTTGCTGGTGGCATAGCGGTGAAAGGCAAGCTCCACCTCATCGGCGGGGATGCCCATGCCGTTATCGACGACCCTGATCAGGTTTACGCCTCCGCCGCGGGCCTCGATGGCGACCTGGGAGGCGCCGGCATCCAGGGAGTTCTCGATAAGCTCCTTGACCACCGAGGCCGGCCTCTCCACCACCTCGCCAGCAGCGATCTTGGATACGACATCAGGAGTTAGGATTTTGATGGGCATATTGAATCTGCTTTCTTGCCTCACCAAAGAAATTTCATGCGAAAACCTAGTTACGCCCTTATTACCTTAGAAAGAGGCCAACCGAGATTTCATCAAGACACTCTGAAGGCCTATCAACACGTAATGGTAGATTTCGGCCTTTACACTTGACAATGATTTCTTTGTCGTTAGTAAGAAACCATGATGCATTAAGAACAATGGCCTCAGCTAAATGGCGGCGGTCGGCAGAATGGCTAAGATTCAATATTTTAAGAGAACTATCAATCCGGGCGACCTCACTTGACTCAAGGGGGAATGCATCATTCCAACCACTCTCTTTCCATGCCTCTAGAAGCAATGTATACACCTTGCGCTGCTCGTCAGTAGGCTTGCCAGCATGCAGCTCTTCGTATAACCCAGGCGTGCAAGCATAACCCCAATCCCCAAGCTGCTCCAAGAACATAAGTCGCCGCAAGGCCCATAGTTCGCGCCTTAGCTTTGTCTCACTCACAGGGCACTCAGCCGTATGCCCTGTAATTTCCCCAAAGACGAACTCCTCATAGTCCACACAATATTGCACAATCATAGTATCGAGGTATATTAACATTGCTTTCAACTATCCTGAATATCGTTACCTGCCATTCAGTATAAACTTGAGAGCGCTGTGGTTGTTATTGCCCTTTAGGCAATTATAGCAACTTCTCACCTGCCAAGTAACAGCCTATATCACATTGGACCTGTCCCAATGCTCCCCAAGCAGGATGCAAGCCTTTCACCCCTCCCTCGCCTTCTGCTTCAGCTCGTAGAGCTTGTTTATCGCCTCAAGCGGCGTCATGACATCCAAATCCAGCTGGGCAATCTCCTCCAAAATGGGGGATGAGGTCGAAAAGAGGGGTAGCTGCTGCGGCTCGCGGCGGGGTCTCCTCCCCTTTGGCTTCCCCTTCCGCCCCCGGTCGCCCTCAAGCTCCATCAGCACCTCCTGGGCGCGGTGAATGACGGAGCGGGGCAGGCCCGCAAGCTGGGCGACATGGATACCATAGCTCTTATCGGTGCCACCGGGGAGGATCTTGCGTAGAAATACCACCTTCCCCCCTTCCTCGGCCACGGCGAAATTGAAATTCCTCACCCTGGGCAGGAAGCTGGCCACATCCACCAGCTCGTGGTAGTGGGTGGCGAACAGGGTCTTGGCCCCAAGCCTGGGGTGGTTATGGATGTATTCCGCCACCGCCTGGGCGATGGAGATGCCATCGTAGGTGCTGGTTCCCCTCCCAATCTCATCCAGGATCACCAGAGAACGAGGCGTGGCATGGTTCAGGATATTCGCCGTCTCCTCCATCTCTACCATGAAGGTCGACCTTCCCATCGCCAGCTCGTCCTGGGCGCCAACACGGGTGAAGATGCGGTCGACAAGCCCGATGGATGCTGAATCGGCGGGGACGAAGCTCCCTATCTGCGCCAGGAGCACGATGAGCGCCACCTGCCTGAGGTAGGTGGACTTCCCCGACATGTTGGGGCCGGTGAGGATCACCATCTGGGCGTCCCTGTTGGAGAGATAGGTGTCATTGGGGACGAAGGGCTCATCGATGATGGTCTGCTCCACCACGGGGTGGCGACCGCCGGAGATGAGGATGGCGTCATCATCGGTCAGCTTCGGTCTCACATATCCATAGCGCGCCGCCGCCTCGCCCAGGGAGGAGAAGACATCTATCTGGGCCAAGGCTGAGGCCACCTCCAAGATGCGCTCGGCGGCGGCGCCCACCTGGTGGCAGACCTGGCGAAAGATGGTCCCCTCCAGCTCGGCGATCCTCTCCTGGGCATTGAGGATCAGCGATTCATATTCCTTAAGCTCCGCGGTGAAGAATCGCTCTGCACCCACCAGGGTCTGCTTTCGAATATAATGGTCGGGCACCTGCCTGAGATGGGGCTTGCTCACCTCAATGTAATAGCCGAAGACCTTGTTGTATCCCACCTTGAGCGATTTGATCCCCGTCCTCTCCCTCTCCTGGCGCTCCAGGTTAGCCAGATATTTCTTGGCATCCTTGGAAGCTGCCCGAATTTGATCCAGATCCGCCGAGAAGCCCTCCTTGATGACGCCATCGCCAGGGCTTTGCGGGGGCTCCTCAGCCATCGCCTGGGAGATGAGGGCGACAACATCCTGGCAAGGCTTGAGCTCGGCGAGGAGCCAGTGCAAAGGGGAAGGCTCGGCCTCATCCTCGATCACCCCCCTCACCTGGGAGACCAGCTCCAGGCTGCGGCGCAGGCCGACCACCTCCCTGGGGGTGGCGATGCCACCTCCGATCCGGTTGATGAGTCTCTCCAGGTCAGCGATTCGGCCGAGTAGCGCCATGGCCTCTGTGCGCCTCCCTACCCTGGTCTGAAACCAGTCAACAGCATCGAGCCTTTTGTCCAATAATGTTATGTCGAGTAACGGCTGGCCAAGCCACCTCTTGAGGAGCCTGCCCCCCATTGCCGTTTTCGTCAGGTCGATCGCCGAGAGGAGCGAGCCTGTGGCTCCCAGGCGGAAGGTCTGGAAAAGCTCCAGGTTGCGCCTCGTCTGGGGGTCGAGGATCATGAAGGATTCCGTCGAGTAGGTGGAGAGCCGGGTGAGTTGCCCCAGTGCCCCCTTCCGGGTCTGCCCCAGGTAATGGAGAATGGCGCCGGCGGCCTTTATCGCCAGGGGGAGCTGGGCGCAGCCATACCCCTCGAGTGATGAGGCTCCGAAGTGATCCAGCAGAAGCTGGCGAGCGGTCTCCAGTTCGAAGCACTGCTCATCGAGAGGGGTCACCGGGGAGGGAAGCGACGATGCGGCGACATCGGAGCCGCGGGGGAGAAGGATCTCGGAGGGGCGCAGGCGCTCCAGTTCAGATGGGGCACGCTCATGGTGAAGCTGGGTGGTGGCGAATTCGCTTGTTGTTATGTCAGCATAAGCGATGCCCACCTCCTCCCCCTCGGAAACCATGGCAGCGAGGTAGTTATTCGCCTTCCCCTCCAGAAGCTCGGGCTCGACAACGGTGCCCGGGGTTACCACCCGAATAACATCACGCTCCACCAGCCCCTTGGCTTTGGGCTCGCTCAGTTGCTCGCAGAGGGCAACCTTATAGCCCTTATTTATCAGTTTAGCCAGGTAGTTATCCAGGGCATGGAAAGGGATCCCGGCCATGGGGACGCGCTTCCCCTTGCCCATCTCCCTGGAGGTGAGCACGATCTCCAGCTCCCTGGAGGCAACCTTGGCATCCTGGTCAAAGGTCTCGTAAAAGTCGCCGAGGCGGAAGAAGACGATGGCTTCGGGGTACTTTCGCTTGATCCTGAGGTACTGCTGTCTCAGCGGTGTCATTCCTTCGACCATTAGGCTACTCAATAAAGAATCACCTATTTCAATGAAGCGCCCTGCCAAAAGCAAGGTTTTTTGACCTTTGGCTTATTCTACTAAAAAATACCCCCGATAACAACGAAAGCCCCGCCACGTTGGGCAGGGCTTTTTTCCTCTTTTGGACCTTGTTAACCTCTCAGGGCTTCGTCGATGGAGGCAGCTGCCCTTTTGCCGGCCCCCATGGCGCTGATCACAGTGGCAGCCCCGGTGACCACATCGCCCCCGGCCCACACCCAGGGCTTTTTCGTCA
>JBHIBU010000010.1:0-15039 GCA_046759245.1 Dehalococcoidia bacterium
AAGAGTATGCATGCAGCAGAGGCGTTTCCGAAATATAAGACGGCCGCTATTCAGGCAGCCCCCGTCTTTCTGGACAGGGAGGCCACGGTAGACAAGGCCTGTGGCCTCATCGGGGAGGCGGCCTCCCAGGGGGCGGCCCTGGTAGTCTTCCCCGAGACCTGGGTGCCCGGCTACCCTGTCTGGACCAATGCCGTCTCACGCTGGAACTATCCTCCGGCAAAGAGGGTCTACGGCCGCCTATATAAAAACGCGGTGGAGATTCCCGGGCCAGTGACGGAGCGCCTCGGCAAGACCGCCAGAAAGGCCGGCGTGTTTCTGGCCATTGGCGTGCACGAGCGCGGCCCGAGCGGGACCCTCTATTGTACCATCGTCTTCATTGGCAGGGATGGGCGGCTCATGGGCAAGCACCGGAAGCTCGTCCCCACCTACCACGAGCGTATGGTCTGGGGCCAGGGGGACGGCTCCACTCTTGAGGTCTTCGACAGCGAGATAGGCCGCCTGGGCGGTCTCGTCTGCTGGGAGCACTGGATGCCCCTGGCCCGCTACGCCCTCTACGCTCAGGGGGAGCAGGTGCATGCTTCCCTGTGGCCTACTGCAGGCGAGAGCTTTCTCCTGGCCTGCCGCCATATGGCCTTTGAGGGACGGCTCTTTGTAGTCGTCTCCTGTTCCTACTTCACCAAGGCGATGCTCCCTTCCGACTTCGAGCTTATGGAGGAAATGGAAAGCTTCCCCGAGGTACTTTGCCGGGGTGGCAGCGCCATCATAGCTCCCGATGCCAAATATCTGGCAGGCCCCGTCTACGATTGCGAGACCATCATCTACGCAGATATAGACCTGGGGCAGATCGTCGAGGAGAAACAGGCTCTGGATGTGGTCGGCCACTACGCCCGCCCTGAAGTGTTCACATTGGTAGTCAACCGGAGGGAAATGACCCCCGCCGCTTTTTACGAGGGCCGGGAAAATAGCGAGGGCGGCGGATAAGGGGGGCAATAAACTTCTTGAATCTGTTAACTTTTGGTGCCAAGATCCCGATGTTCATTCCTTATCCTCCAAGGCAGCATTCCCATCGTAGCCCTCTGCCAATCTTTCCCTCCGCGGCACTATCTTGGCCAGGGAGAGATTCTCCAGCCACAAAAATATAAATCCGAGCCCAGTCACGGGCAAAAGCAGGGTCAGGTGCAACGCGCTGACATAGGCTGTGGCCACAGCCCCAGTGACACCGAAAAAGGTGAGGGTTTGCTGGCTGAAGTAATCGAAAGGCCCCAAGCCGCCAGGCGATAATAGCAGTGCCCAAGCCAGGTTGGAAACCGATGTCGCCAACAATAGAACATAAAAGGGCTGCCCCAGGTTGAAGGAGAAAGCCACCATGTAAAACATACCCGCCTCACTGAGCCAGACCAGCACCGATAAGGCGAATACAATGATGAGCTTGTGCGGGCTGCGCATTATCCCCATTCCCTCGATAAGGCGAGTCAGCCATCCCTCGGTCCTCCGCCGCCACTGCTGGGGGAGGATATGCACCAGCAACGATGCCCCCCTTCGGGCGAGCCGCGGTGAGGAGACGATGATGAAGCATAGCGCCAGAGCCCCCAGAAAGAGCCCGGCTACGATGTAAACGGTGTTTTGCAGCACCCCTCCTAGGGACACACCGAAAAGGGCGATGATGGCGACGAAAAAGAGGAGCGTCAGCCCATCGAACACCTGCTCCACCACCATGGTGCCCCCGGTGGCCATCTTGCTTATCCCCTCCCTTTCCCCAAGGATGTAGGCTCGAGCGATTATGCCCAAGCGGGCAGGCAGGATATTGTTTACCAGAAATCCGATGACCACCAGGGGGAAAAGCCGAAAGGGGGAGAAGCTCCCCAGGGGCTTCAACAGATAGCGCCAGCGCACCGACCTGAAGAAAACGCCCCCAAAGTAGACCAGCAGTGCGGGAATGAGGAATATATAGTTTGCCCCCTCCAGCGCCCGGCCCATCTCGGAGAAGTCAGTTCGGTAGAGGAAGAGGAACAGAAAGAGGAAGGTTATCAGGAGCCCGATCCAAAAACGGAGGCTTTTCAGCAACTATTCACCCCCCAGACGGCTATTATAGTGCAGGGAAGGATATGCCGCAATCAGGGAGCGCTCCTGGGGAAGTAGGCGATGCCCTCCGTGGTCCAATAGGGGCCCAGGGTCTTTCGCTGCCTGAGGTAATCCCACCACCATCCCAGGTTGAAATCCCGATACTCCTCGGGAAACCACAGGAGCTGGCGAAATCTTTGTCCCTCACCATATTTTTCCAGGTAGGGCTGGGCAGCCTGCTCATTGCCAGCGCTCAAGAGGAGCACCGTTCCCGCAGGAGGACGGTCGATGGTGGAAAGGTGGGGGTAATCGATCGCATAGTCCCTGAGATACCAGACCCAGGGCCAGGTGAGCGGGGAATCGACGGTGATCCTCAGCTCCTTTCCCTCCCCCGTTTCCTCCGCCAGCCCCTCGATCTGGCCCCTGATCCGGGGCACAGCGGATGATATCCCAGCATAGACCAGCATCTGGGGAGGCTCATCGCCCCGCTGGTAGCTTGCCTGAAATGCCACCGGCACCGTGAAGGCGAAGAGGAGGAGAAGGGCGAGCACAGCGATCGCCCGAGGAGCGCTGGCCCGCACCCGCCGCCAATCGACCTCTTGAAACAACCTGCCGATGAAATTGCCCCCGAGAAGGATCATAGGGAGAGCGATATGAAGGGAGAGCCAGGGCATCTTCTCCCCAAATAATGAATAGGCGATCAGGCTTAAGGCTACCCAGTAGACCAGGAACCTGGAGAAAAGATTCCCCCTAACCACGTAGTAGATAGCGCCGATAAAGGCAAAACTTAGGGGCAGAAACTCGTAGAAGGATAAAAGAAGAATATAGTAGTACCAGGGTTGCCCCCCTCTTGCTACTTCCTGCTGGGCCATCCAGTATTCCATGGAGCCCCAGATGCCACTGACAAAGCCAGAGATATTGGTGAAGAAGGTGGTGTAGAGAAGGGCGAAGATGCCATAAAAGATCAGGACGCTCAACAGCCAGCGGCGCACGTTCCAGCGGAGCCCGATGGCTGCCGAGATCATAAACAGAGAGAGCACAACGAGCGCCTTGGCCCAGAGATGGGTAAGCTCCACTCCGGGGATGAGCTCAATTCCTGCGGCGAAAAGGGGCAGCGACAGGGTGCCGATCAGGATCAGATATTCACCGGGAGCGGAGAGCTGTGAAAGGTCGAAACTCCTTCTAGCCCTAGCTATCAGTTCTCTACCGGCTACGATGAGGAGGAACAGAGAGAGGATGCCCACCGTGATATAGCTCACCTCTTTGGTGGAGAAGCTGAGGCTTAAAGCAGCGGCGCCGATATATAGGTATCTTGCCTTTCTTTCCTCGATATAGCGCCAGAGGCAGATGACCAAGAGGAGAGTCCAAAAGAGGCTGTAGATGTCGTTTCTGACGAAGCGGCTGAAGTAGAGGAGCGTGGGAGAGAAGGCGAGCAGGGTGGCAACAGCAAGGCTCCCCCAGCGACCGAGATGCCGGCGCAAAAAATAGGGAAGTACCACAAGGGCGACGCCAAAGAGGGCGGGGAGGAGGCGTGCCGTGAAGTCACTGTCGCCGAAGAGGAAGAAGTTCAGGGCAGTGCCATGAAATTGGAAGGGGCCATGCATCATCGGCATATGCTGATAACCCTGCCCATTGGCAAGATACCAGCTATAGTAGGCGCCGAGGCTCTCGTCGTGGGCAATGGCGCGGGAGCCCAGGTCCCAGAGGCGCATCCCCGCAGCAATGAGGGCAAGCAATATATAGGGGGCAATCTCCCAATTTAGGCGAAGACGACTGACCATTATTTCTCCCTCACCTGATAGATGGTCACCCCCTCGTTCTCAAAGACCACATCCATGAAATCGGCGAATTTCTCGCCTACCTCCATCCCATACTGTTCCCGTTCCAGATGTCCCACATAGACATAGGTGACATTATACTTCTCCAGCGTCTCCTCCACCTCGCCCCTATCCTCCCTTTCATAGATCAAATTGATATCCTCCTCCCTACCCTCGAACGGCAGGTATGAACCCCGCCACACGAACTCATGCCCCGGGTCTCCCAGAATGGTGGGCAGCCCGGTGCGAGCCGAAACCCTGAAATAGTCGGTGAAAAAACCCCCGGCAGCCTCCACAATCACCGGCGCGCCCCCAACATTGCTATTCAGCCACTCTATCGCCTCGTACTCCGACGGGTTGGTGCGCTCCAGGAAGGCGAGGCCGTCAAGGGTGGGCTCGCCACCGAAGGCATTGGTCATCGTTAGGGTGGCAGCGATGGGATAGATCAGACTGCCAGCTATCAGCAAAGCGCATAGCCCCCACCACAAGCCACGGGCCAGTTTTCTGGGGATGGTCGCCGTCCGCCAGGCTGAGCCAAGGTAATAGAGGCCGAAGGCCGAGCCCAGGGCCATAAAAACCCATACCTGGTAATAAAGCTTGAAAATGGTGTTCATGCGACGGATGCCATGAGGGTCTTGATAGAAGAAAAGTTCTAAGCCCATGAGAATCAGGAAGCCAGTAAAGAGGAGCACTAATATGAAGAGAGGTGCCTTTTGGCCCTCATTTTCGAGTCTCACCTCCCTTTGCGACTTTTTGATAAGGATTAGCAGGATGAGGGAAAGCACTATAAGTAAGGGTAGAATATGGCCAAATTTTTCCAGGATGGAGAGAGGCCCGGCGCCAGTTGCCAGCGCCACAATGGCCCAAATAGCCAGCGGCAAAAGGGGCATCAAGATAGCCCAGGAGACCTCCCGCCAGGAAGAGGCTCTTCGCCTTAGCGCGCCCCAAGCCTGGGCCAAGACAAAGGAGACGGTCACAAAGAGAAAAAGTCCCCAGAAGATGAAGAAGTGAAGGGGCTGGGTGTCTATATTGTCAACGAGGCCGAAGCCTCTAACCTGGGTTTGTAGCCCGAGATAGAAGGGGAGGTATAGCACAACGGCGCAACCTACCACGATGAGGGCAAATATAGCCACATCCCTCAATAATTGAGGGTTTATCCTGCCTCGCCCCCAATATGCCCCTATCGATGCGATAAGGACGAACAAAAAGGCATAGGTCATAAAATCCCATGTGTTTATGAAGCCCAGCGACCCCAGACAAAGGGCAAAGACCAAAAGTTTTAGCCAGTTTCTCTTCAGCCAGGCCAAACTGAGGGAGGCTGAGGAGCTGAAGAGCTCCAGGCCAAGGGCCAAATTAATCAAGACAAAGGGTAACGCCATGAGGTGGGGGTGGAGATCGGCGAAAAGAAAGCTGAAGAAGGGGAAGTCATTTATGGTGTAGTCCAGGCCCCAGGGGGCGCCCTCGGCCAGGGTATTGATCACCCGGGTGCCCCGCCACCACCACCAGTGGTCCGTGGGATACCAATACGCACTGGAATAAGGGTGATCCAGCCCCTTTATGCTCACCCATTCCCAGAAGCCTTCAGAGCCGAAGCCGTGGGCGTGAAGGAGCTCCAGCACCCCCTCAAGGTTGCCCAAGATCAGCAGAAATCCTGCCGCCACCAGACCGAAGCCTATCGCCGCCCTAGCGCCTCCTCGGCACATCCTGACCAGGTTATAGACGATGCTGAACGCCCCTATCGTGGTCAGGGCAAAGATCAGAGCCAGAGAGAGATTGAAGGAAATGCTTGAGGCTATGCCGGTGAGCTTGGTCAGGGTGGCCATCATCAAGTAGCCAAAGTAGTAGTAGCTGATGGAATGACCGCTTAGCCAGGGGTCGTGGGGAGGGAAGTATTCGCTGCGCAGGATGCCGTTTAGGAAGGCGAAGTCCATGGGCTTCTCGCCGAAGAGGATATCGGGATTATAGGCGCGAATCACCGCCCAGAGGACGAAGGAGAGGAGGAAGATCAGCTCGGTGGTGATGATCACCCTGCGGTTCTGGGAGAGGAAGGTGGCTATCTCATGGCGACGGCGTATCGCCAGGAAAAGGGAGCCTACAGCGAGAGCGACAATGATGAGGATGATGCTCCACCGCGTGTTGGCCAAGACATGGGCAGAAGCGGCAAGCCACAATAAAAAAGAGACAACGAGGATGCTCAGCGCCTTGCCAAAGGCATATCCCCTATCGGGAAGCTTTTTGAAGAGAACGAAGGTGGCAGGCAGGGCGATGAGGCCCAAAAGCTCTACCGAGAGCCACCAGATAAACGCATCGATCAAGAGGATAGTGCCTCAACAAAGGTTTCCGCATCAAAAGGGGCTAGGTCATCCAGGGCTTCGCCGATGCCAATGAAGAGGATCGGTATCTTTAGCTCATGGCAGATCGCGAGCACGACCCCCCCCTTGGCGGTGCCATCCAGCTTTGCCAAAAAGACACCGGTAACGCCAACAGCTTCGGTGAAATATTTGGCCTGGCTGAGACCATTCTGCCCCGTGGTAGCATCGAGAACCAAAAGCACCTCATGGGGTGCTTTTGGATCGCCCCTGGAGGCTACTCGCTTGATCTTCTTCAGCTCCTCCATCAGGTTGAACTTGGTATGGAGACGCCCCGCCGTGTCGATGATCACCACATCAGCATGGCGAGTGCTCGCTGCCTCCAGGCTATCGAAGACCACCGCCCCGGGGTCGGCACCGGGCTGATGGGAAATTACATCCACTCCCATGCGCTGCCCCAATATCTTAAGCTGGTCGATGGCCGCTGCCCTAAAGGTATCGGCGGCAGCCAGGATCACCTTCTCCCCCTGCTCCTTGAAGGAGTAGGCAAGCTTGGCAATGGAGAGGGTCTTTCCCGTCCCATTCACTCCCACCGCTAAGATCACCGTCGGTCCCGATGGAGGGAGAGGTATAGGCTGGGTGGCCTGTCTAAGGGCGTCCACCCTTAGCATAGCCACCATCTCCTCCTTCAAGGCGGAGCGTATCTGGGGACCTTCCCTGAGCCTTTCCCCTTTTACCCTCTGCCTTACTTTCTCGATGAGATTAGCGGTGGTATTCACGCCCACATCGGCGGAGATGAGCAATTCCTCCAACTCCTCCCACAACCCCTCGTCGACGCTGGCCCGATCGAAGAGGCGAAACACCCGGCGGAACCGTCCCTCCCGACTCCACCTCACTCCCTTTTCCATCTTTTCGGTCTTATCCTTTTGAGTCAATACCTGGTCACCCCGTCAGCTTAGCACATGATAGCACGATACCGAGAAGGGGTCAATGAACGTCGGAGGCAACAGGCCCTTGCCAAGCTCTCTCGTGCTGGCTTCGCCACATCATCTTCAGGAAGGAAGCTTGACACCCGCAAAACTTGAGCCTAATATAAGTCACGCAAATTTAGATTTGGCGAACTACATCGACATTGCCAAATAACAACGGGGGTTAAAAATATGCCATTACTTGGGGAATATGCTCGAAGAAAAAGGATTGAATTCTTTACCCCATATATCCCCAAAGAGGCAAAAGTTCTTGAGGTCGGATGTAGAGATGGCTGGTTCGGTGATTATCTTAAAAATAGGGGGTGGAATTACGTTGGACTGGACATTATGCCCCCTGCAGATATTGTAGGTGACATCCGGAATTGGGAACAGTTGGGTATTGAGAAAGAATCTTTCGATGTGGTAGTAGCTTTTGAACTGGTAGAACATGTTCATTGCTTTCACGAATTCAGAGAAATTATGAAACCAGGCGGGCTATTAATGTTAACCTCACCAGTTCCACATATGGATTGGTTGTTCCGGGTGCTAGAATTTATCGGGCTAAATCAAAAGCGAACTAGCCCACATAATAATTTGATTTACTTTCGAGATATCCCCTTTTTCCAACCGCTAAAAATAAAAATCGTAGGACTTGCGGGGCAATGGGGAATGTTTCGTAAACCATTGGCAACATCGCGTAACGGCGACTAACGGCTTCGGGCTGAGGTGGATATTGCTATCAAGAAGAGCCCGGAGCGGCACAGGTCAAGGTTTATTGTGTCTCTCTATCCGCAAGCTCCCTATAGGCCGCCATCAGCCTTTTCGTCACCGCTCCCGGTCCGCCTGAGCCGATGGGCTTGCCATCGACCTCGCTAAGGGGCATGACCTCCATGACCGAATTGGTGAGGAAGGCCTCCTCAGCTCGGAGGAGGTCGGCCGAGGGGAGTTCCCCCTCCACCGCTTCGATAGCCAAGGCCTGAGCCAGCTCCAAAACCGCTTCCCTGGCGATGCCGGGCAGGATGCCGCTTTCCTCGGAAGGGGTGATCAGCCTTCCCGCCACTACCAAGAAGAGGTTGCTGGCGCTGCCTTCAGCTAGAAATCCCCTCTCATTGAGCATTAGGGCCTCATCCACTGCGGCAGCACTCGCTTCCCTCTTGGCAAGGATATTGTTCAGGTAATTGGTGGATTTAGTGCGGGAGAGGGGCGACTGGCTATTGAGGCAAATAGAAGATATCACCGCCTTGAAGCCTTCCTCATACTTTTGCCTGGGGTAAGGTGCATAGCTTGTGGCCATGATGAGCACGGTGGGTTCTTTGGGGACCGAAGGGTCTGGGGCCATCTCCCCTTCACCTGCGGTGACGGTGAGCCGGATGCGGGCGTTTGCCAGCCTGTTAGCCTTTAGAGTCTGATAGATAGACTGCTCCAGTTCATAGGGGTCTAGCTCAGGGGCGAAGCCGAGTTTTTCGGCGGAGCGCATCAGCCGAGCGAGGTGTCGCTCCAGGCGAAAGATACGCCCCTCATAGGCTCGCATCGTCTCAAAGAGCCCATAGCCATAGAGGAAGCCGCGGTCGAGGGGCGAGATCCTGGCCTCCTGGCGCGGCACCAGTGCCCCATTGAGGTAGACAATCTCCTCCACTAAAACCCCTCCTAGATATTATCCGGCCAAAGGGGGCCAGAGAGGCGCAAGAAACTGCTCAAGACATGGTGGCCCACCTCGGTGAGGATCGATTCAGGGTGAAATTGAACCCCTTCCACCACGAAATCCCTGTGACGCACCCCCATGATCTCCCCCGACCCCGTCTGCGCCGAGACCTCGAGGTAATGGGGCAGGGTTCCCGGTTTGATGGTTAAGGAGTGATAGCGCCCCGCCGCGAAGGGGTTGGGCAGGCCCTGGTAGATAGTCTTGGCATCGTGGTAAATGAGCGAGGTCTTGCCATGCATCGGCGGGTCCGCTCGCACGATGACACCCCCGTAGACGTGGCCAATACACTGATGCCCCAAACAGACCCCTAGAACAGGGATTTTCCCGGCGAAGCGGCGCACCACATCGTTGGAGATCCCGGCATCCAGCGGGGTGCCAGGACCCGGGGAGATCACGATATGAGAAGGTGCCAGCGCTTCGATCTCTCCAAGGGTGACCTGGTCATTGCGGTAGACCAGAGGCTCCCACCCCAGCTCCCCAATATACTGAGCCAGGTTATAAACGAAGGAGTCATAGTTATCGATGATTAGGATCACCTGACCTCCATAGCAAGCTGCGGGGAAAGCTCGAGCGCCTCGATCAGGGCCCTGGCTTTATCCAGGGTCTCCAGGTACTCTGCCTCGGGGTCGGAGTCGTAGACAATTCCTCCCCCCACCTGGAAGTAGGCTTTTCCCTCCTTGATAATGAAGGTGCGAATCACGATGTTGAGGTCCATTTCGCCACTGAAACTCAGATAGCCTATGGAGCCGGTATAGACGTTCCTTCTTGTGGGCTCCAGCTCATCGATGATCTCCATGGCTCGCACCTTGGGGGCGCCGCTGATGGAGCCACCGGGAAAGGTCGCCTTAATCAGGTCGATTCGGTTCTTATCTTCACGGAGCCTTCCCACCACGGTGGAGGTGAGATGGAATACGGTGGCATACCTCTCCAGGGCACAGAGCTCACTGACCGTCACCGTTCCATAGCGGCAAACCCTCCCCAGATCGTTTCTCTCCAGGTCGACGATCATCACATTTTCAGCGCGGTCCTTGATGCTCTGAAGAAGCTCCCTGGCCAGGGCTTCATCATCCTCAGGTGACCTCCCTCTGGGACGGGTGCCTTTTATGGGGCGCGTCTGGACAATGTCCCCCTTGACCCGGAGAAACCTCTCCGGGGAGGCGCTGGCAATAGCGAGGCCATCGAAGTTGAGGTAGGAGGCAAAGGGGGCAGGATTGATCAGGCGCAGCCGCCTGTAGAGCTCGTAGGGTGCGATGGGCAGATCGGCTTCGAAGCGCTGGGAGAGGTTGACCTGAAAGATGTCCCCGGCACAGATGTATTCCCTGGCGGCGGCCACCGCCTTGACATACTCCTCAGGGGTGAAGTTGGCGCGCGTCTTCGTTTTTTTCGAATCTTTGGCACCGAGGGCTACTTCAGAATATGGTGTTTCCGCTATCATATCCCTCAGCTCCTCGAGGCGTTCACCGGCCCTCCTCATTCTCCTCGCCTCATCCAGTTCGGGGAAGCCTGTGGATGCGATGTAAGCCCTCCCCTCCAGGTTGTCGAAGGCGAGGAGGGCATCGTAGAAGGCGAAATAGCATTCGGGGAGTTGGAGGTCATCGATAGCGGTGGAGGGCAGGCGCTCGATGAAGTGACAGAGGTCATAGCTGAAGTAGCCAACTGCCCCACCGGTGAAAGGAATGGGGGAAGGGCATGGGTCTAAGGCATATTTTTCGAGCATCTGGCCCAGCACATCGAAGGGATTGCCTACAATGATCTCTCTTCTATCACTATATATGAGAGAGATTTGCCTGCCATAGCTTCTCAAAACGAGAAAAGGGTCGCTCCCGATGAAGGAGTAGCGACCCAGCTTTTCCGGGTCCATCCCGCTATCGAGGAAGAAGCTGAAGGGCCTGTCCCTAAACAGTTCAAAGGCTTGAGGAGCGGTCAGGGAGGTCGAAATCTCCTCGATGAGGGGATGCTTTGTAGAGGTCTCCATTGGCAATCCCTTGCTATCCCCGATTAGCTCATTACTCCATGTTTAACCTAGTTACCTCAATAGTATCTGTTACCTCTTCTACAACGCCGAAACGGGTCAGGAGAGGCAAGACGGCTGCTAGAATCAAGATCGGTATCCAGGAAAGGAAGATGACAATGGACATCAAAGGCATGAACACGATGGCGGCAACCCCTATCGGTATGTAGCGTTCGTAGGGTGCTAAGGTGTCCTCTATCTGCTGCTCAAATGCCTCGATCAGACTTGGGGGCACGCCCTGTCCCTCCATGGCGTCCGTGATTACATCGCTGATTACCGGGGGCAGGGTGAAGCCCTCGCTCTGGATCTGGTCGGCATATGCAAAATAGAGGCTGGTGCATCCGATAGCGGTGAGCACCACCAGCAGGATAGCCTGGCTCTTAAGTATATGCCACACCGAGAACTTGACACGACTCTTAATCTCACTGGTGACAGACCAAGCGAAAAGTAGCCCCACAGCAAGGTATATCGCAGCCACGATGCCACTAACTGCGCTCAGCTCCCAGGCGGCGAACATTCCCACGGCGGAGAGGGCAAAGGCGATGGCGATCAGGGAGAAGGGGCGAAGGAGCATGGCGGCAAGCCCAGCAGTTACTGCCACCGCTACCAGGGCACCAAGGAACCAAAGCCCGAGATAGAGAAGGTCGATAGAGGGGGAAAAGAGGAGTCCATAGTGATCACCGATCATTCCCAAGACGAGCCCCAAAAAAGCGCCCGCACCCACAAGTAAGGCAACGAAGATCAAGGCCTTTAGTACGCTTCCCATTTATGCTACCTCCTTCTTTTTTGTTTCACCCCCACAGATCCTCGCCTTCCTCCTCAGCCTTCTTCTTTAGCTCTATCGCCTCCCCCGATCCCATCGGGGCAAGCTCCTTGTAGGACTGGGGCGAGCCGTATTCCCTGGTTCTCACCACCACGGGCATGGGGACGGCATGACCGAAGATGAGCGCCTGCTGCCTGGTCTCCAATTTCGCCAGCACCGCCTTGAGCTCGCTCTTTCCCGACACCCCGGTGAGCACGCTCTCGATGTCCCGCTCATTGTCCAGCAGGCATGTTATCTTGGTGCCGATCTGGCTCATCACCTCCTCATCGATGCCGCTGGGGCGCTGGTCGATCACGAGCAGGGTGACGTGATACTTTCGCATCTCGCGGGCGATGGTGCCGAAGATGGTCTGGGTCGCCACCTGGGGACTGAGAAACTTGTGCGCCTCCTCGATGGTGATCACCAGGGGTCGCGGTTTGGCGATGTCCTCCCCCATCGCTCTCTCCATCCTCTCCCGATACAGGGCGTGGATGCGACGGGTCAAGAGGTTTGCCACTAAGACGTAGGCTGTAAAATCGGTGTAGCGACCAAACTCCAAGACCACATTTATCCCCCGGTCCAGATATTCCAGGATGCGCTGGATGGGGTTATCCCTGGCATGGGGAACGAGGAAGCGGAGCCTCCTCAGGGCCTCGAGGCGGCGGCGGAGCGCGGCCAGGGTCGCCTCATGCTCGCCGAGGCTTGACGCCAATTCGTTGATCTGCTCCCTGCCCTCCACGGCGAGGAAGCCCTCCAACCACTTTCCCTCCCCATAATGACGGGCCAGTCGGTAGGGCACCTGAACCGCAGCCTCGGTAAGGCCGAGCGTCTCCCTGAGCATCTCGATGTCCTCAGGCTCAATACTATCATATCCGATCTCCACCACGAAGTCGGTGGAGACCTTGCGGCGGCGAGCGTTCTCCTCATCCAGGGCGAAGACCGCCATCTTGGAGGGGAAGAGCTGCTTTAAGGCCTTCACCTTGCGCCCCTCCTCGCTGGTGCCCTCCCAGCCATACTCGCTGTGCATGTCGAAGATGAGATTCACCGCCACGTTCTTCTGCACCATGCCGATGAGGAGGATCCTGGTGAGGAAGGTCTTCCCGGTGCCGCTCTTGCCGAAGATGCCGTTGGAGCGCTTGGCGAACTCGGCGAGGTTGAGGCAGACCTTGGTCTCCATATCGAGGGGCGTGCCGATGTAGAACTGCCTCTCATCCTCCCTGCCGAAGACCAGCTCCACGTCCTGTTGGGATGCCTCTCGCACCACGGAGAAGTGAGCGGGCACGGTCTTCACCGGCTGGGGACCCTCCAGCAGGCTCAGGGCATCGCCCCCGATGGTGAGCAGGGGCAGGACATGGAGCCTGCCGAAGGTGCTTGTTCCCGACAGAACCTCGGCGATAAAGGGGTCGGTGACATCGGGCGGGGTCACCATAAGCCTGGGGTCGATGGCATCCAGGGTGACATCGGTGATCATGCCGAAAAAGCGCCCCTTTTCGCCCTCGATGGTTACATAGCGCCCGACGGCGATGTCCTCAACGGAGGCGGCGCTATCCAGCTTCACCTCCAGCCCCCTGGTCAGCGAGCCTGAGACGACGATGCCCAATCTTCCCCGTTCCTCATTATGTAAACCGTTCTCCGTCACTCCCCTATCCTCCTCAGGATGGTGTTCAGCCTGCTTGTCTCTCCCCCCAATAGCACTGCCAGCTCCTTGCCCGCCTTGACCAGGAAGTGATGAGGGTTTTGGTGCGCCTGAGCGGCATGGCGAAGGCAGGCGGCGATCAGCTCATCCACCGACCCCTGGCCCCTAGCGTTGACCAGGATGCTAAGAAAATCGAAGGAATCGCTGAATCGGGCCACCTCCTCGGGATCGCAGAGGTAGACGAAGCTGTGCACCCTGGCCGGCCTCGGCGGCAGATAGTGATGCAGCCTCTCCCCCTCCCGGTGCCCCACCACCAGGGCATTGAAGTCGGTGCGCAGCAGCTTAGCCAGTTGCGGGCTGGAGCGGTAGATGTCCTCCTCCTCAGCCTCATCTTTCCCCCGGGCGATGGGACGCCGCCCGGGCTCGATGCTGGTGGTCTCGGCACCCGAGACCACGCCATAGACCTCTATCTCCCCCTCCCTGGTCTTCACCAGGCTGCCCAAGGGGGGAGGCTGGTGCAGCTCATAGCACTGCGCCACGAACTCGCCGGTCGAGGCCTCAATGATTTCGCCTATCTTAAACGACAAATGAGTTCTCCTTTTTTAACCGCCTCCACGCTTTGCGAAGCGAACGGCAGACACGCTGTTACGATATTGTTCCATTAATAGCCCATATCCTTAGTACGTAATGATTCCACAAATTCTCGACCTTTTCGTGTGATCACAAGAAAGTCGGGAGTTAGCTTGACTGGCCCTGCCGTAATTCCTGTCTTGTTCTCAATAATTTGAACGAAACCTGCATCAAGAAGCCTCTTTATTAGCAATTCGAGATAGGTAGGAAATGGTAAACGCTGACCGGGCCCAGTTTTGGATAGTTCAAAGAGAACATCCATTTCAAATTGAGAGTATTTTTCCACAGCAAAGCGCAAATTAGCTTTATAGATTCGCAGGGACTTTCTGTCAATTTCTCCTCGGTCTGCTCGTCTGTGGCAATTTGGACACAATGCAATCAAATTCTCATACTCATGCTTTCTACACTCTTCCCAAGGAACAATATGATGTACATCTACATTGATATGACGGCAGGTGGGTATAGCACAGCGATGTCCCGCTTCTACAAGTACCTGGCGTCTAAGTTCTGTTGTGAAGGGTGGCCTTTCTTCATTACTCATTTTCCCCCCCTACACCCACCTCAGCCGTTTGCTCATCCTCTTGCCTGAGCTCCTGATGTTGAGGCGGTCCTCTGCCAAAGCAAGCTCCACAAGCTGCCAGAAGCGCTCCCTGTCGGCGGCGGTGACCACCGCCTTCTCGTGGGCCTCCATCAGCGCCACCGGGTAGCCGTGCCCGCGGCGGCACTGGTCGAGGACGAGGGCATGGACCAGCTCCACAAGCTCCTCCCTCTCGGCGACCCAGCGGGGCACCTCCACCCTGGCAACCTCCTCGTCCAGTTTGAGGTAGAAGAAGTGAATTTCATGCTCACCATAGTGTTTGTGCACGAATCGGGAACCGCTGATAAAGATGGGCGACCTCTGGCCATAGCCCAGAAGCCTTTCAAAGAGGTCGCGGTCCTGGATGCCGGCGACGGCGTCGCACTCCCTTCCTCCAGGGGGGCGCTGTCCCGAGCAGTAGCGGTCGCAGTCGGCGGGGTCGTAGGGGCAGAGGGCAACGCGCAAGGCGTTGACCACGTCGGTGCTGCGGGGGAAGCTGATATAGCTGGCGAGGGCCAGATTTAGC
>JBHIBU010000011.1:0-14987 GCA_046759245.1 Dehalococcoidia bacterium
TCGAGAGCCTCTCCAGCGAGCAATTGCGGCAAAAGACCGATGAGTTCAGGGCTCGGCTGGAGAGGGGGGAGCCCCTGGATCACCTCCTCCCCGATGCCTTCGCCGCAGTTCGGGAGGCGGCAAAGCGAACCCTCTCCCAGCGCCACTTCGATGTCCAGCTTATGGGGGGCATCGTTCTTCATCAGGGGAAGATCGCCGAGATGAAGACCGGCGAAGGAAAGACCCTGGTGGCCACCCTCCCCATCTACCTTAACGCCCTCCTGGGCAAAGGGGCCCATGTGGTCACGGTGAACGACTACCTGGCAAAGCGAGACTGCCAATGGATGGGGCCCATCTATCACCTCCTCGGGCTGAGCGTGAGCAGCATCCAGCACGAAGCCTCCTTCCTCTTCGATCCCGACCATGACTCGGGGGACACCGCCTGGGGACACCTCAAGCCCATCGATCGTCGTCAAGCCTACGAAGCAGATGTCACCTATGGCACCAACAACGAGTTCGGCTTCGACTACCTCAGGGATAACATGGTCTTAGACCTCTCCCGCTGCGTGCAGCGTTCACTGTACTATGCCATTGTCGATGAGGTGGACTATATCCTCATCGACGAGGCGCGCACCCCCTTGATCATCAGTGGGCCGGCGGCGGAGGCGGCGCAAAGATACCACACCTTCGCCAAATTGATCCCTCGCCTGCACCGGGAGGAGGACTATGAGGTGGAGGAGAGGGTGAAGGCGGTTACCTTGACCGAGGAAGGCATCTCTAAGATGGAGAGGATGCTGAAAAAAGAGGGGCTGTTAAAGGCGCCAGAGCTCTATGACCCCTCGAATTACCTGCTCACCCACTATCTGGAGAGCGCCCTCAAGGCGCATTTCCTCTTCAGGAGGGACCGCGACTATATGGTCAAGGATGGGCAGGTGATCATCGTCGATGAGTTCACCGGTCGGCTGATGCACGGTCGCAGGTACTCCGAGGGACTGCACCAGGCCATCGAGGCCAAGGAGGGGGTTCAGGTTCAAAGGGAGAATGTCACCCTGGCCACCATCACCTTCCAGAACTATTTTCGCTTCTATGAAAAGCTTGCCGGGATGACCGGCACCGCAGTCACCGAGGCTGAGGAATTCCACAAGATATATAGCCTTGAGGTGGTGGTCATGCCCACAAATATGCCCATGATTCGCACCGATCATCCCGACCAGATCTATCAGAATGAAGAGGCTAAGTTTCGTGCCGTGGTCAGGGAGGTCGAGGAGCTGCATGCTGAGGAACGCCCGGTGCTGATAGGCACGGTCTCCATCGAGAAATCGGAGTACCTGAGCGAGCTACTGAAAAAGAAGGGCATCCCCCACGAGGTGCTGAATGCCAAGCACCACGAGAAGGAGGCGGCCATCATCGCTCAGGCGGGGCAGCCTGGAGCGGTGACTGTGGCCACTAATATGGCTGGGCGCGGCGTGGACATCATGCTTGGCACCGGCATTGCCGACAAGGGTGGGCTTCATGTCATTGGCACCGAGCGCCACGAGGCGAGGCGCATCGATAATCAGCTCAGGGGGCGCTCGGGACGCCAGGGCGACCCCGGAGGCTCCCGCTTCTATGTATCGCTGGAGGACGATGTGGTGCGCCGCTTTGGTGGCGACAGGATCAAGGGATTTATGGAGTGGACCCGCTTCGATGAGGATATCCCCATCGAGCACTCCCTGGTGGGTAAGGCCATCGAGGGTGCTCAGACGAGGATCGAGGGCTATCATTTCGACATTAGAAAGCATCTAGTGGACTACGACGATGTGGTGAATAAGCATCGCGAGGTGATCTACAACGAGAGAAGGAAGATCCTGAGCGGCACCGATATCAAGGCCAACATCCAGTCCATGATCACCCAAGAGATCCAGGGCCTTGTTTCCGCCTATATTGCCGGCGATCATGCCGAGGAGTGGGACCGGGAAGGGCTGGTGAACGAGGTGGGCACGATCTCGCCTTTGCCACCGAGCTTGAGCGCCAGCGCTCTCTCCCAGATGAGCCGCGGCGAGATCGAGGAGACGCTGCTGGGGCACGCCAGTTCCCTCTACGAGGAGAGGGAGCGAGAGCTTGGTGAGGAGAACATGAGGATGCTGGAGAGGCTGGTGATGCTTCGCACCATCGACCGCCTCTGGGTGGATCATCTCACCGCCATGGAGACCATGCGTCAGGGCATAGGGCTAGCTGCTGTCGGGCACAGGGACCCATTGGTTGCCTATAAGCAGGAGGGGCATGCCATGTTCCAGAGCCTCCTCTCTGGCATCGCCCACGATGTGGCGCATACCATCTTCCGTGTGGGGATCGTCAAGGAGGGCGCGCCTGCCCCGTCCCCTATGGCGGAGGCGGCGAGGCGAAAGGAGGCGGTGCCTGCGGGCAAGAGGGTGGGGCGCAACGACCCCTGCCCCTGCGGCAGCGGCAAGAAATACAAGAAGTGCTGCGGGCGGTGATAAGAATGAAGTATTGCTCTCTATCTGTTCGGCAGGTAACCAGAGGGTTTGCTGAGGACATTGCCCTTCGAGAACACTATCAGAAAGACGGCTTCGGTTTAGAAACTGTCTTTGACAAACAGGAGTGGGCTGAGGATCGAGTAAGAGAGCTTAAACAAACCTGTGGCTTGACCGATGCTGATATTCGTTTGGTTAAGCACATCTCTACACCTGAAACAGGCGAGAAGCCAACTTGGGAGGTTTACGTCAAAGCTAGAAAGGATTACCAGTTCTTTTCCTCTAATTATTGGTCTTAGGGGTGTTTAAGTGACTTTCAAAGACTTGGTCAGCCTCTGGGAGAAATACAAGCAGAAGTATGGAGATGATGCTTATAGGCATATCTCAGAGTTATTGACGGAGGCAAAGGAGCTACATAAAAGGGATTTCTTGAAGAACCCAACCCCAATGGGAGACCACGAGCAATCGTGGCGGGCTTTTAAGGGTAAGAATCTTGAGAAGCTTGTGGCACATATAATAAGAGATGAAGTAGAGGGCTTAGGTCTAAGGATAGTAGATGGCAACATGCTGGATAGGACGAACAGTGTGAATCTATCAAAGGAGTTGGGCGCTGTAAAAAGGAATATTTCAGTAGATTACGGAGAGTTCGGCCTCCACCTCCCGGACTTGGACATCATTATTTATGAGCCTCAAACTAATAGGATTATTGCTGGTATTTCTAGCAAAGTCACACTTCGAGAGCGAATCGCTCAAACAGGATATTGGAAGAGTAAGCTCTCCAAAGCCCCAGCTACCAAACATGTAAGGGTATTCTTTATCACCCCGGACGAGGATGGGACTCTGACTATAAAAACACCCGTAAAGAAAGGGAGAGCGATAGTTGAAGTAGATACTGATGGTAGCTATGTTATGAGTGAGACTCAAGTTGAGCAGAGCCCGAGAGTTAAGATGTTTGACAAGTTTATCGATGATTTGAGGAGGCTGTCTAGTGGCTAATAGGAAGGCTAAAGCACAAGGTTCAGGCACTCTGCCTCTCCTCGAGGAGGTAGAGGCAGAGGTTGTTGCTCAACGTGAACCAGATGAGAAGCCACCTTTTCAAACTACAACACTCTGGGACTATCCCAAGCAGAGTTATGGCAAGACGCCGAAAGGGGATAATAAATTTCAAGGTGTAACACCAGCATTCATAATTTGGAATCTCGTTCAAAGATATACCGAGCTTGGAGACCTTGTCGTAGACCCAATGGCTGGCAGTGGCACAACTATAGACGTGTGCAAGGAGGAAGGAAGAAGAGTTATTGGATACGACCTTGCTCCTCACCATCCTGAAGTCCTTTACGGCGATGCGCGTCACGTCCCCCTTGAGGATAACAGCGTGGACATGATTTTCATAGATTCTCCTTACTCAGACAATGTCAGGTATTCTGATCATCCCGATTGCATTGGTAGAATCTCCTGCGAAGATGAGCGCTTCTTTCACGAGCTTGAGACGGTGGCGATAGAGATGCGCAGGATTTTGAAGCCCGGCAAGGTAATGGCATGGCTTATCGGCGACCAGTGGGTTAAGAGGAAGTTTACGCCCGTAGGTTTGAAGCTATATGAGCGCCTCTGTAACTATTTTGACCCTATCGATGTAGTATGCGTTGTCAGGAGAGGCCAAAGTTCACATACAGGTTTGTGGCTTGCAAGAACCAAGAGGTTCAATTTCTATTTGCGTGGCTTCAAATATTTGCTCATTATGCGGAAGCCAGAGGCAGAGGGTAAAAGGAATAGGACAAAGGCGTGGGCTCGATATAAGCCACCTCTTAAGGATAGAATAGTGCATTCAGATGAAGTGGGTCTTCCGAACGCAGGTGAGCCCCATGAAAAACAGCGCCATCGCTAAGGTGTTTCAGGATATCGCTGATCTGCTGGAGATGAAGGGCGAGATCCCCTTCAAGATCAGGGCCTATCAGAGGGCGGCCCGCGCCATCGAGCATTCCCCCACTGAGATCGAGCAGATGGTGAAGGCGGGGGGCGACCTCAAGGGCATCCCCGGCGTGGGCGAGGCTATCGCCAAGAAGGTCACCGAACTGGTGACCACCGGCAAGCTCCACTACTACGATGAGCTGCGCGCTGAGTTCCCCGAGGGCATCAGCACCCTGCTCGATATACCGGGCGTCGGCCCCAAGATCGCCATCCGCCTCTGCAATGAGCTAGGGGTAAATAGCATCGAGGACCTGGAGGGGGCGATCATCGATGGCAGGGTCGCTTCGTTGCCTCGCCTTGGCGATAAGGTGGCGGAGAACATCCTGCGCCAGATTCAGGCGCTGCGCACCAAGGAGCGGCGCATCCCCATCGGCGAGGCGCTGCCTGTGGTGGAGGAGATCATGGCTGAGCTTCGCCAGTATCCCGGCTTGCGCAATCTGACCACGGCGGGAAGCCTGCGTCGCTTCCGCGAGACCATCGGCGACATCGACCTCATGGGCACCGCCGATGACCGGGAGAGGATTCTCGATGCCTTTGTCGGGCTGCCCCAGGTCAAGGAGGTGCTGGCAAAGGGGGGCACCAAGGCCAGCGTTCTCGGCCCCGGCGACCTCCAGATCGACCTCAGATTGGTGGATCACGACTCCTTCGGCTCCCTGCTTCAATATTTCACGGGGAGCAAGCAGCATAACATCGCCCTTCGTGAAAGGGGGCATCGCCAGAGGCTAAAGCTCAGCGAATATGGGATCACCGACCTGCAGAGCGGGGCGATGGATAAGTTCGCCACCGAGGAGGCCTTCTACGAGAGGCTGGGGCTCCAGTTCATCCCCCCCGAGCTCAGGGAAGGGCAATGGGAGGTGGAGAGGGCGGAGCAAAATGCCATCCCTCGCCTCATCGAGCCTGGCGACCTGAAGGGAGACCTTCATGTGCACACCGACTGGAGCGATGGACACGACTCCATTGAAACCATAGCACTTGTCGCCAGGGCGAGAGGCTATCACTATATCGCCATCACCGACCACTCGGCGGGGCGAGGCATTGCCCGAGGGCTCAGTGAGGAGCGTCTCAGAAGCCAGATCGCCGAGATCAGGGAGCTTAATGAGAGGATGGATGGCTTTCGTATCCTCGCCGGCATAGAGGTGGATATTCGTGCCGATGGCACCCTGGACCTTGCCCCGGACCTCCTTGCCGAGCTGGACATTGTGTTGGCTGCGGTGCACTCGGCGATGAACCAGGAGCAGGGGAAGATGACGCAGAGGATCCTTCGCGCCATAAAGAACCCTCACGTCCATGTGCTGGCCCATCCTACCTGCCGACTTTTGGGGGAGCGTGAGCCCATCATGGCCGACCTTGAGGCCATCTTCCGCGCCGCCGCTGAGACAAACACGGCTCTGGAGATCAACGCTATGCCCAGTCGCCTCGACCTCAAGGATATTCATGTGCTTCGGGCGAAGGAGCTGGGGGTGAAGCTTATCATCGCCACCGATGCCCATAGTGCCTCCCAATTAGACCTCATTCGTTTTGGGACTGGCGTCGCCAGGCGCGGCTGGTGTGAAGCGAAACATATATTGAACACCAGCCCTCTGGAGGAGGTAGAGGCCTTTCTGAAACGGAGGAGGTGAAAAAATGGGCGAGGAGACATTGCTTGGCGACGTAAGGGTCCTTGATCTGGCAGACCAGAAAGGGGTCTACTGCACCAAGCTCCTCGCCGACCTGGGCGCTGACGTGATCAAGATCGAGAAGCCCGGTGGCGACCCCATGAGAAGTATCGGCCCCTTCTTCCACGATGAGCCCGATCCCGAAAAGAGCCTCTATTGGTTTCAGTTCAATACCAGCAAGCGGAGCATCACCCTCAATCTGGATAGCGCCGATGGGCGGGAGATCCTGAAGAGGCTGGCGAAGACCGCCGATGTCGTGGTGGAGACCTTCCCCCCCGGTCATCTGGACGAAATGGGATTGGGCTATTCGCTGCTTAAGGAGATAAATCCAGGGCTGATCCTGACCTCCATCACCCCCTTTGGTCAGACTGGTCCCTACCGAGATTTCAAGGCCTCGGACCTGATTGCCCAGGCCATGGGCGGTCTGATGAATCTTGCCGGTTTCCCCGAGGATCCACCCCATAAGCTCCACGGCTCTCAAGCCTACCACTCGGCCTCGGTGCAGGCTGCGGTGGGAACTATGATTGCTCTCTATGTCAGGGAGCTCACCGGGGAGGGGCAGCATGTGGACATCTCCTTGGAGGAATCGGTGTTGATGTCCATGGAGACGGCGATGCAGCACTATGACCTGCGCCAGGAGATTCGGAGAAGGGCAGCCCGTGAAAAGGCGGTGGTTCCCGGGAGAGGGCTTTATGAATGCAAGGATGGTCATGTCTTCTCTTATATGGTCCCCGGGTTCGGTGCGGGATGGAATGTCATCGTTGACTGGTTGGATGGCGAAGGGATGGCTGGCGACCTCAGGGATCCGAAATGGGACGAAATCTGGGCCTTGGTGAGCGACTTCCGGGCACTGGTAGCGCTTGTCGGCGATCCGCCGAGGTTCATGGCGTGCCTGGAGCAATTCGCTCATATCAACGAGATCTTCCAGGCCTTCCTGGCAAAAAAGACTAAGCAGGAGATCTATGACGCGGCTGGAGAGAGGCGCATTATGATCGTCCCAGCGTACAGTCCCCAGGACCTGGTGGCAAGCCCCCAGCTTGCTGCCCTCGGCTATTTTGTCGATGTCGAGCACCCGGAACTGGGCGCCACCATCAAGTACCCCGGCGGGCCCTATCACTTCTCCGAGACTCCCTGGAGAATAGCAAAACGGGCCCCCCTCATTGGGGAGCACAACTTTGAGATCTATGAAAAGGAATTGGGATGCTCCAGGGAGCAACTCACCACCCTGAAACGAGAAGGAGCTATCTAAAAGGAGATCATGGGGGAGAGCAAACTGCCCTTTGCGGGGATAAGGGTTTGTGACTTTTCCTGGTTTGCTGCCGCCCCGGTGGCCACCAAGTGTCTTGCTGACTTCGGGGCAGAGGTGATTAAGATGGAATCCAGCACCCATCCCGATGGCATCAGAATGGCGATGCCTCAGGCTCCAGGGAAAGAGACCGACCTAGGCTCGGGAGGCTGGTTCAACAACCAGAACTCAAGCAAGCTTTGCCTGGGACTGAATTTGGCCCACCCCAGGGCTAAGGAGGTCTATGATAGGCTGATTCTGGCCAGCGATATCGTGGTTGAGAACTTCTCCCCCCGAATGAAGGAGAGGTTGGGGCTCAACTATGAAGACTATGTTAAGCTAAAGCCTGACATCATCTGGGTTGACCAGCCCATGCAGGGGCTAACGGGACCCCATAAGTACCGCGTCGGCTTTGGGGCGGTCATTACCCCAGTGGCGGGCCTCAGCTACCTGTCAGGATTTCCCCACCGTCCCCCGGTGGGCACCGGAACAAACTATACCGACTATGTCATCAACCCCGGTCACCTTGCACTCGCCATCATCGCTGTCCTTCGCTATCGAAAGCGAAGCGGCAAAGGACAACACATAGTGATGTCCCAATTTGAGTCCGCGGTCTCGGTCTTGGAGACGGCCATCTTGGACTATACAGTCAATAAACGCATCCAACCGAGGCTTGGCAATCGCACCCCTTATGCTGCTCCCCATGGATGCTACCGCTGCAAGGGGGAGGACAGGGACTGCATCTACTACACTGCCTTAGGCGCAGCCCCGGGGAGAAAGGACGACCGCTGGTGCGTCATCGCCGTCTTCAGCGATGGGGAGTGGAAAGCCTTCTGCCATGTTATCGGCAATCCCCCCTGGAGCGAAGACCCCAAATTCTCAACCCTTCTTGGCAGGAAGGAGAATGAGGACGAGCTTGACCGGCTGGTGGAGGAATGGACGATACAGAGGAGGCCGGAGGAGGTGATGATGCTTATGCAGCACGCTGGGGTGTCCGCGGGGGTGGTTCAGGATGCTGAGGACCTTTTGCTCCATGACCCTCAGCTAAGGGCCAGGGGCTACTATGTATATCTGGACCATTCTGTGACCGGCCATAGCGCCTACGATGGCATCGCCTGCAAGCTATCGAAAACCCCGGGCAAGCTCAGCAGGGCTGCTCCTCGCATCGGGGAGCACACGGAGTTCGTATGCCAAGAGATCCTGGGCATGGCTGAGGAGGAGATCAACGAGTACCTCGTTGCCGGGGTGCTTGAGGTGGGTTAAGGGTTCCGTTTGGGGAAGAGGAAATGGCTGAAGAGGAGAAAAAGCTACAGCCCTTTGGTGCTGCCGACGTTTCTGGCGATAGCGAGGCGATTCACTCTCTCAAGCGAGCTATCGCCCAAGGGAAGCACTGGTATATCGCCCTCCTTGAGGCCATCGAGCTATGGACCAAGGCGGAGGAGGTCTATAAGGGGCGAAAGTATCGCTATCTCATCGCCAACGAAGCCTTCGATTGGTTGCTTCTTGCCGAGCGTCTCCTGGAGGAGGTGAGTAGTCTCATCCCTGAGAAAGAGATGATCGATCTTCTCTTCTTTGGCAAGGCACCTATCGAGCTTGGTAAGGAGGAGTTTCAGCGTCTGATCGGCAACGCCAAATATTGGGCTCATCTCAATTATTTCTATGGTGTCGCTGTGGAGGAGGCTCTGATCCTTGCCGTAGAGGAGGAGGTGCTCAAGGAGCAGCGGGCTCGTGCCTTCAATGAGAGCGATCGCCCCCTGGAGGAGACCTACCAGCGCATCTACGGTGCCCCGATGATGAAGTTAGTTCGGGGGTTTAGAAAAGAACAGGGCTATCCCCAGCGCAACTCTATGGAACTCGCTGAGCTGAAGGAGTTCACCTACTGGCTTTTCAAGTATCGCCTGAATAATTGCGACAAGGCACGGGTCGCCAGCGATACCAAAAAGGCGCTAAGAGAGCTTCAGCGTCAATGGAGCTTGAAGGGGCGGCGAATGGGCTCTGCTTGAGCGAGAACCCTGAAACATCGTCAAACTTGAGTCCTAGCCAAGCTCGGCAACCCTCTCCTTTAGCCTCGCCATTTTGTCTTTGTGGCTGGCGAGCCTCTCTCGTTCCCTTTGCACCACATCGGGCTTGGCCTTGGAAAGAAATTCTTCGTCCTTTAGCCTGGCCTCGATGCGGGCAATCTCCGTCTGATTGCCCTCGATCTCCTTCTTCAAACGCGCCCTTTCCGCCTCGAGGTCGACCATGCCTGCCATGGGGAGGATTACCTCCGCCCCCTCGAGCACCAGGGTCTTGACCCTATCTGGCCTGGCATCGTTGGTGCCGATGA
This sequence comes from Dehalococcoidia bacterium, assembly GCA_046759245.1. Taxonomy (GTDB): domain Bacteria; phylum Chloroflexota; class Dehalococcoidia; order E44-bin15; family E44-bin15; genus JBHIBU01. The sequence goes on from JBHIBU010000011.1 coordinate 9,688, forward strand.
TGGTGAGCGGCCGCACCCGGGCCAGGGTTTCGATAGCCTGGGCCTGGCTCTCAAAGGCAGGCTTTGCTTCCTCGGCGGCAACCACCGCCTCGATCCACTTCGAGGGCTGCACCTTAAACTCGGCGCGAGCGTTCCTGATCGCCCGAATCGCCTCCATTACCGGCTCCATCTTTTTCTCCGCCTCGGCATCTATTGCCCCCTCATCGGCGACTGGGTAGGGGGAAACCATGATGGATTCTGCCATTTCTCTATCGAGGTGCCCCTTAAGGCTGTGCCAGATCTCCTCGGTGATGAAGGGCATGAAGGGGTGGAGCAGGCGCAGCGAGGTCTCTAGAGCATAGGCAAGAATGGGCGTGGGGGAGGGGGATTCTTTGAGGCGAATCTTCGCCATCTCGATATACCAGTCGCAGAACTCGCCCCAAAGGAAGTCGTGGGTCTGCCTTTGTGCCTCGCCAAACTGGAGGTCCTCCATCAGCTTGTTCACTGTTGCCACCAGGCGACTGAGGCGACTCAGGATCCAGCGATCCTCCAAGGGGAGGGCGGCTCTTTCAATTTCATCGATGCTCACCCCTTCCTCCATATTTCCCACCACGAATCGGGCGGCGTTCCAGAGCTTATTGGCGAAGTTGCGACTGGCCTCAAGCTTTTGGCTGCCCAGCCTGACATCGTTCCCAGGTGAGGTGCCGGTGGAAAGGGCGAAGCGCAGGGTATCGGTGCCATATCTCTCAATGGCCTCTATGGGGTTGACCACATTCCCCTTCACCTTGCTCATCTTCTCCCCCTTCTCGTCTCGCAGTAAGCCGTGAAGGTAAACGGTATCGAAGGGGATCTCTCCCGTATTCTCCAGGCCCATCATGATCATCCTCGCCACCCAGAAGAAGAGGATGTCATATCCTGTCTCCATCACCGTGGTGGGGTAAAAGTATGTAAAGTCCTCGTTGCTTTCAGGCCAGCCCAGGGTGGAGTGGGGCCAGAGCGCCGAGCTGAACCAGGTATCGAGGACATCGGGGTCCTGGAGGATGTTTGATGAGCCACATTGGGCGCAGGCATCGGGGTCATCGATGGCCACGGTAATTTCAGCGCAGTCTTCGCAGTACCATACCGGGATTCTATGCCCCCACCAGAGCTGGCGGCTGATGCACCAGTCTCTGATGTTCTCCATCCAGTTGAGGTAGACCTTGGTGAAGCGTTCCGGGATGATGGCGATCCTGCCCTCAACTACGGCATCGATTGCCGGAATAACCAAGGGAGCTACCCTAATAAACCATTGCTTGCTGGCCCAGGGCTCGATTACAGTGTTGCAGCGACAGCAATGTCCTACGGAGTGAAGATGAGGCTCCACCTTCACCAGAAGCCCCTCTTTTTCCAGGTCGGCGAGAATGGCCTGGCGGCAGGCGAAGCGGTCAAGCCCGGCGTAGGGCCCGGCGTTCTCATTCACCGTTCCATTGGGATTCAATATGTTCACCAGGGGGAGACCCTGCCGCTGACCCACCTCGAAGTCCACCGGGTCATGGGCCGGGGTGATCTTCACCGCCCCGGTGCCAAAGGAGGGGTCCACAGCGTCGTCGGCGATGATGGGGATCATCCTGCCGATGACGGGAAGGATCGCTCCCTTGCCCAAAAGGTTCTCAAAGCGACTGTCCTCTGGATTTACCGCCACCGCGGTATCGCCAAGGATGGTCTCGGGGCGGGTGGTGGCCACGGTGATAAACCCCTCCTCATCGGCGAGCCTGTAGCGAACATAATAGAGGTGGCCGGGTACCTCCTCATGTTCCACCTCAAGGTCGGAGAGGGCGGTTGAGCAGCGAGGGCACCAGTTGATGATGCGCTCCCCGCGGTAGATGAGCCCCTTCTCATAGAGGCGGACGAAGGTGGTGCGCACCGCCCTGGAGGGTCCCTCGTCCAGGGTGAAGCGCTCCCTGGTCCAGTCGCAGGAAGCGCCCAGCCTCTTGTGCTGCTCGGCGATAGTGCGCCCATATTTCCCCATCCACTGCCACATCCGCTCCAGGAAGGCTTCCCGACCCAGGTCGTGCCTGGTTAGCCCCTCTGCGGCGAGCATCTGCTCCACCACAACCTGGGCGGCGATTCCGGCATGGTCGATGCCGGGGAGCCATAGCGTGGGCTCGCCCCTCATGCGATGCCAGCGAATCATGATGTCCTCCAGGGTTGCGGTCAGGGCATGCCCCAGGTGAAGCTCCCCGGTGACATTTGGGGGCGGCATGATGATGACAAAGGGCTTCTTCTGGGGGTTTATCTTGGGGGTGAAGTAGCCCCTCTCCAGCCAGAACTGATACCACTTGGCCTCTACTTTTTTGGGGTCATAGGCTTTTGGTATCTCTGCCAGTTTTTGTGACGCCATAACTCTTAAAAACCTGCTTTTTCACCGTTCTTCTTGCGATGAGAAGTCCCAGAAAAATCCCGCCTGGCTATTTTGCTGGCGCCTTTTTGAGCTGGCGAAGCCTCTTCATTATCATCAATGCCGCCGCAATCCCTCCCACCATCATGGGCAGAAACATCATAGGGCAAGGCTGAGGTTTCGCCCTCGCTGCGGTGAGGGGAATAAATCTCACCTCATCCTCGCTTACCAGTAGGAAGCCCACCGGCTGGGTGCCGCCACCGCCGCCAGCGCCACTTCCGCCCCTTCCCTCTGGGCCCTTGCACTCGCCGGTGCCCAGGCCATAGCCCACCCGGGCAATGGGGATCAGGGTCTTACCGAAGAAGGTCATCGGTTCTCCATAGACCGTCTTAATATCGGCGGCGGTCTTGAAGCCCTCCATCAATGATTTCACCATCTCTTCCAGTGGCATAGTTCACCTCCTTAGGGATGTCATCTCTGTAGCAATTCCACCACCCTGTCCAGGACCTTGTGGGCGACCTCCAATTTGGGGAGTAGGGGCAGGCTCTCCACATTGCCCCTGCCATCGATGAGGATCACCTTGTTGGTGTCGGCGCCGAAGCCGCTATCGGTGGCGGTAATGTCATTGGCCACGATGAGGTCGAGGTTTTTCCTCTTCAGCTTCTCCGTGGCATTTTCCATCAGGTTTTCGCTTTCCGCAGCAAAACCGACCCTGATAAAATCGCCCTTCACCTCGCCAAGGATATCTGGGTTTCTCACCAGCTCGATGGTGAGGGTCTCGACCTCCTTTTTGATCTTGCTTTCTGCGGTGGTTGCCAGGCCATAGTCAGCAGGAGCGGCTGCCATGAGCAATGCGTCAGCCTCGGCGGCGGCAGCGATGATGGCATCTCGCATCTGGAGGGTGGTCTGAACCTGGAGCACCTCCACCCCAACAGGGGGAGCAAGGGTGGTTGGGGCGCTCACCAGGACCACCTCCGCCCCTCGGTCTCGAGCTGCCTCAGCCAGGGCATAACCCATTTTCCCTGAGGAGCGATTACCGATATGGCGCGCTGGATCGATGGGCTCCTGAGTGCCCCCAGCGCTGACTACGAGGCGCCTCCCAGCCAGATCGCCGCTCCTTCCCAGCACCTGACTGATCGTGCCCAGGATCTCTTCAATCTCAGCGAGACGCCCCCATCCCCAGGCCCCGCTGGCTAGGCGACCATAGGCAGGTCCCACAAAGGTAAAACCCCTCGCCTTTAGCTTGGCAATGTTTTCCTGGGTGACCTGGTTCTGGTACATGTTTACATTCATTGCCGGGGCCACCATCACTGGTGCCTCGGTTGCGAGAACGGTGCAGCTCAGCATATCGTCGGCGATGCCCCCTGCCAGTTTGGCGATGATATTTGCTGTGGCTGGGGCAATGAGCACCAGATCGGCTTGCTCCGCCAAAGCGACGTGCTCGATGCTGAACTCGGAGGCCAGGTCGAACATCTCGGTAACCAGAGGTCTAAGGGTGATGCTGCGGAAGGTCAGTGGGGTGACGAACTCCTGAGCCGCTTTGGTCATCACCACATCGACCCTCGCCCCCTCCTGGGTAAGTTTGCTCGCAATCTCCACCGCTTTATAGGCGGCTATACTACCGGTGACGCCTAAAACTATGGTCTTATCTCGAACCATCTCTCCTCCTTAACCACCATGATAACTATGGGCAAGCATCTATCTATTGAGCTCGTGAATCAATCTCAATCCCACCATGGTCAAGTGGGGGCTCACCACATCCACCACCTTGGTCTCCCTGGCGATGACATCGGCGAGACCGCCGGTGGCGATCACTCGTGCCTTCCCCCCCAATTCCCGGCGAATCCGATTGACCAGACTTTCGATAAGCCCTACATAGCCAAAGATCACCCCCGATTGCATCGAGGCCACGGTGTTTTTGCCGATAGCGCGTTCCGGGGCGATTAGCTCAATTCTGGGCAGCTTCGATGCCTTCTCGAAGAGAGCCTCCGTTGCAACGCCGATCCCGGGGGCGATGGCGCCACCAAGGTAATCGCCTTCCTTGGAGACTGCATCAACGGTGGTGGCGGTGCCAAAATCGATGACGATCAAGGGGCCGCCATAGAGTTGATGGGCAGCAGCGGCATTCACCACTCGGTCGGCACCGACCTCGCGGGGGTTATCGGTGCAGATGCGAACCCCTGTCTTCACCCCTGGCCCGACAACGAGAGGCGAGACTCCAAGGTAGCGCTCGCTCAATTCCTCGAAGACGGGCTCTAACGGGGGCACCACGCTAGCGATGATGGCATGATCGATGTCAGAAAGGGAGAGACCTTGGCGGGGCAAAAGGTTCAACAGCAACACGGCGTACTCATCCGCTGTCTTATTAATATCGGTAGCCACATGCCAGGTGGCACACATCCTCTCTCCATCGAAGACGCCGAAACCGATGCTGGTGTTTCCGATATCGATGGCCAGCAACATCTTACCCTCCTCGCTTTAGCCGCCCTTGATTTTCTTGATCGCCCTGGGCAATGCGGGCAGCAGGTCGCTAGCGATCATGCCAGCGTCACCAAGGCTCTCCCTCACTATCTCCCCTGCCGCCCCATGAAGATAGACGCCACAGGCGGCAGCGGCAAAGCAGGAAAGCCCCTGAGCGATAAGCCCAGCAATTGCCCCGGAGAGCACATCCCCGGTTCCCGCCGAAGCCAAACCGGGGTTCGCCATAGCGCTAATCTTTGCTTCACCATCAGGAGAGGCAACCAGGGTATGTGCCCCCTTAAGCACCACCGTTTTCTGCCACAGGGCAGCCGCCTCACGCGTCACCCTTAATCGATCCGACTGAATCTCCTCCATAGGGAGCCCGGTGAGCCTAGTCATTTCCCCAGGATGAGGAGTAAGTATAGCATCTAAATTTAGCTTTTGCCACCACCCAGGGGTCTGAGCTAGGGTATTGAGGACATCG
>JBHIBU010000012.1:0-14483 GCA_046759245.1 Dehalococcoidia bacterium
ATGCACGAGCTGTTGCCCAGAGACGGATTACAGAATGCGCCAACGGTCATACCAACCGATACCAAGGTGTGGTTTGTCGACCAGTTTGCACAAGCTGGATACAAAAGTATAGAGATAACCAACTTTGGTCATCCCAGGCTTCTTCCTCAAGGTAGGGATGCGGAGGAGGTTGTGAGAAGGGTATCGGAGCTTCCATCGATTAAGGAAAATCAGGTCTTCATAAAGGCCTATGGCATGACCAGGAGGGCTTTTGAGAGGGCGGCAGAATGCGTACAAAAAGGGTATACACTTCATAGTGTTGCTTTCACCATCTCTGCCGAAGACCTTCATTGCAGGAGGAACTCGGGCAGAACAAGGGAGGAATACTTTGAGGAGATCCCCGATTTTGTGCGAATCGCTAAGGAGAATGGCTTTGAAATCGACATGGCCTTAGCTTGCGTGTATGGCTCCCCCAACGCCGGTCCGGTGCCCGTAGAGAACACCATTGAGCTAATAGAGCGGGGGCTGGATCTGGGAATAAGAAGATTCACCCCCTGTGATACCACAGGTGAATCAAACCCGCTGAGAACCTACGAACATATGAGTGCCCTGGTTGACAAGTTTGGGAAGTACGATGATGAAGTTACTTTTAGGGTTGCCCATTTTCACGATGCCAGGGGAATGGGGTTGGCTAATTATGCAGCCGCAATTCTTGCTGGAGCCACGCTCGTAGAGACCTCCCTGGGACAATTGGGAGGGCAACCCCAATTCGTGGTTGATGGTGTTCCCGGCGTTGGAAGTGGTCCCAATTATTGTAACTCCGATAGCCTTCTGGGAAATGGCTCAACCGAAGACGTGCTTGTCATGCTCGATGAGATGGGGATTGATACCGCTGTCGATATAGACAAGACGCTTCAGTTGGGAAGGGTATTAGAATGGGTGTTTCGGAAGCAGCTAAGACCTTACTGCACCAGGGCGGGCAGACCGATTAAGTATCCGGTGGAATGGGCTATATCAACCATGCACCTGGAAACCATACCCCCATACTCCGACGGGATGGGTGAGTGGGCATACCCCGGGAAATACAAGCCCGCCTCCGCCGATTTCATCGCAAAGGAGTTTGACGGTCGCAAGCTTAGGTGGGACCCCTGGGAAGATAAGGTAAAAGGGGTGAAAAAGGCAAAAGTGGTGAAAGGAAAATAGCGGCCCTTATACTTCTCCGCCTCACCACTCCTTGTGAATCTCCAAAATCATAAAGAGAGAGGGAGCTACTCCTGAGAGAGATCTTTCAAGAGTAGCTCCCTGAGTTAACAGGCTTGCTGTCGATTGGGGGGATGGTTGTGGTTAGGGGATTGCCTCCTCCTCGCTCACCGGCTCCCAGGGGTCGGGCATGGGCATAGCTGGAACACCGGCGTCATCCCAGGGGAATCGCATCAGGTTGCGGCGTAGCGCTTTCCCCCTTTTTGCCAGCCTATCCCAGGGTATGTGTTGCCAGGTAAACTGATATGTGGCGCTATAGCACTGACGGTTGCTGACGCTAGCATCCATCTTGACATTTACCACCGCTGTCTTTCCGCCCTCGGCGGCCTTGAAGGCCCTCTCCAAGGCGGGACGGATCTCGGCCGGTTCGGTCACATATTCTCCATGGCAGCCGAAGACCTCGGAGAGCTTGTCATATCTAATATCGGGCAAGCACTCCTCGCCATACTCCCGATCCTGGGGACCGAGGCCTTCCCAGTTCTTCCCATAGTGCACATATTTTATGCCCCCCATCCAGCCCCTGTTCTCGGTAACCAGGTAGACGATGGGGAGGTGATACCTTAAGGCGGTCTCGACATCCATTCCGGCAATCCCCATTCCGGCATCGCCCATCAAGCAGAGGACGGGGCAACTCTTGGTCTCCGGGTCGCTGAAGGCCGCCCCGATAGCCATCCCGACGCCATGGCCCACCCCGGCCTGCTCCGAGGCATCCATCACCTGCCCTGAGTAGCGGGCGCGGATAAAGGCCGGCATGTAATCGGAGATGGTAAAGCCATCGATTATGATGCGGTTCCTGCCGCCGTAGAGGTCCTCGCAGATGTCCCAGATCGCCTTGGCCAGATAGCCGAAATGGACCGGCTTATGGTCCTTATACTTCTCCGCCTTTTCCAGCCTCGCTTGGTAACCTGTCTCCTGTGCGGCGCTGGCTTTTTGGGTCCATTCCCCTCTCCCTTCTGGTGGCTTCAGTTTCTTGCCCTTTATGTAGTCGATCATCTGCCGCAGAACCACCTTAGGGCTGCCCACTATGGAGACATCGGTCTTAAAGTAGGTCCAGATGTGCTCCGCCGATTCATTTATCTGGATAGCCCTCGGCCATCTTGCTCCATAGTCGTCGAAGAAACCCACCTTCATCCCAATGGTGATGAGCAGGTCGCTTTCCCGCAGGGTTCTGCGAGCGGTGCGGGAATCGAGATAGAGGGGGTGGTCCTCCGCTAGAGCTCCCCTGGCTATTCTTCTAGCGGAAACCGGAATCTGGGTCAGCTCCACAAATTCTCTCAGCTCCGCGGAGGCTTGAGCCCAATGGACACCATCTGCGGCGAAGATCGCCGGTCTTTCCGCCTCCCACATGAGCTTCACCGCCCTCTCAATTAGCTGGGGGTCTCCCCCTGGGGGCAAGGGATCTGGGGTCTCCGCCCCCCGCCATTCCTTAACATAGAGAGGGTTTGGTCCCCACAGGATACTGGGCATAGTCTTAGGGGGTACCGGGGTCCAAAGCCCGCTTAGGGGGAACTCCAGAGCAACGGGCCCTTTGGGATATATCTGAGAATCTTTGAAGGCCTTGGTGATGAAGTGCTTGTATGTGAAGGGGTCGACAAGCCGTTGCGTCCACTTTGTTATGTGCCTGAAGAGGTCATCCACATAGGAGGGCTGAATGGTATAGGTTCGATCATGCACGATCTCAACGCCGCCAAAGAGCATAATGATGGGTGAGCAACTTATAAATGCCTGCTGAACGGCACCAACGGTGTTGGCCACCCCAGGACCCACGGTGGCGTAGGCAACCGCGGGCTTGCCGGTTACCTTGGAATAGGCTTCGGCGGCGTAAACGCCGGACTGCTCATGGCGCATGGTGACAACTTTTATTCCGGCATCGCTTATGGCATCCACTATCTGCCATATGTGACCCCCGTGAACCCCGAAAACCACCTCTACCCCCTGTTCCTTGAGGGTCTCAGCAATGTACATCGCAGGATAGGGATACATCTCCCTCATCCCTAAAGTTACCTCTTTCACCTCGGTCATTTTTGCCTCCTTTCTTTCCGAAGTGAACCCTAAGACCTTTCCAGCCACCCCTTCATGATGCTTTCATCTCACCTCCTTGACCACTGGATTGGGGCGCTCTTTCCCTGTCTATATGGGACAAAGCCATATAAATCTAACATCTGCTGGGGAGATTTGTCAAGGATTTCCCCTGCCTTGACTTTTGCACTCACGCAGGTTACACTCCTTTCCGGAAAGATAAGCCTTGAACAGGGAGATGCAGTCATAGCAGACTCCTTGTTTTCTTATTTAGTGAGGCTTATTATTAAAAGGGGGTGAAAGCCTATGACTATGCCACTGGAGGGGATAAGGGTTTTGGACTGGACACTATGGCAGCAGGGTCCGGCTGCCGCTGCAATGCTGGGAGACCTGGGGGCGGAGGTGATCAAGATAGAGGAGCGGGTTGGTGGCGACCCGGGAAGAGGATTACTGACCATTGCTGGGGTGATGGCGGAGGTCTCAGGTCAATGGAGTTTCTACTTTGAGAATTTCAACCGCAATAAGAAGGGCATCACTTTGGATATCAGGAAAGAAAAGGGGAGGGAGATCCTGTACCGGCTGGTGGAGAAGTCGGACGTTTTCGTCCACAACTTTCGCCAGGGCGTGGCCGAGCGATTGGGGATAGACTATGAGACCCTTTCCCGCTACAACCCCAGGCTCATCTACGCTCACGCCTCCGCTTCCGGTCCCCAGGGCCCGGACTCGGCCAAGACAGGGATGGATTACACCTTCCAGGCGAGGAGTGGGCTCATGGCCTCCATCGGGGAGCCTGACCTACCACCTCAGCGGGCTCCCCCAGGGATTGCCGATCAGATGGGGGCTACCATGCTATCTTACGCTATACTGGTGGCGCTCATCGCCCGAGAACGAAAGGGGGTCGGGCAGAAGGTGGAAGCCTCCGCCCTGGGCAGCATGATCTGGCTACAACAGCTTACCTTAGGGCAATTCTTCATGCTTGGCGCCCCACCACCGAGCCTCGGTAGAAGGGAGGCGGCTAACCCCCTGTGGAACCATTACCAGTGCCAGGATGAGAAGTGGATCGTGCTCGCCATGCTCCAGTCGGATCGGTATTGGGCCGACCTTTGCCAGGTGCTGGGCAGGGAGGACCTGGCAACCGATCCCAAGTTCGATGACATGTTCAGGAGGTCGGAGAACCACGAGGAACTCATCGATATCCTGGACGAGATATTCAGGAGCAAGCCCAGGGATGAGTGGATGGGGATGCTAAAGGAGGGAGGGGACTTCATCTTCGGCCCTGTTAATAGCCCCCTCGACCTTGCTCAGGATCCCCAGGTGGTGGCCAACCACTACATCGCCGAATTCGACCATCCCTCTCTCGGTGCCATCAAACTGGTGGGGATCCCCTTTCATTTCAGCGAGACCCCTGGTGAGCTGAGGCTTCCCGCCCCTGAATTCGGTCAGCACACGGAGGAGGTGCTCCTGGAGATCGGTGGCTATAGCTGGGAGGAGATCGAGAAGCTGAGGATAGAGGAGGTGATCTGAATGCGTATCACTTTGATCGGACAGGCTGCCTTCGCTGAGGCGGTTTTAAAGGCGCTCCTGGAGTGGGGGAGGGAGGTGGTGGGCGTCTATACACCCCCTGACGCCCCCGGCGCTCGGCCCGACCTGCTGAAAGAGCTGGCCCTGGCTAGGGGTATCCCCCTCTTTCAGCAGAAGCGAATGAGGGATCCCGAGGTCTATACCGGCTATAAAGCACTCTCCCCAGACCTGGGGGTCATGGCCTTCGTTACCGATATCGTGCCGGCGACCATCCTAGACTGCCCAAGACTGGGCACCATCCAGTACCACCCCTCGCTCCTCCCCAGGCACCGCGGGGCGAGCGCCATCAATTGGGCCATCATCAATGGCGAAACCAGGACCGGTCTCACCATCTTCTGGCCCGATGCTGGCATCGATACCGGCCCTATCCTCCTCCAGAGAGAGGTGGAGATCGACCCCGATGATACTGTGGGCTCCCTCTATTTCAACAAGCTCTTCCCTTTGGGGGTGGAGGCCTTGGTGGAGGCGGTGGAGGTGGTGGAAAAGGGCACCGCCCCCCGACTTGCCCAGGACGAGGCTCAGGCCACCTATGAACCGCCCTGCGGCGAGGAGCACGCCACTATCAACTGGTCCCAGCCTGCTCAGAAGGTTTACAACCTTATTCGGGGGACCAATCCCCAGCCCGGAGCTACTACCTATTTTAAAGGGGAAAAGCTCAAGATTTTTGATTCGGAGCTTCGCCCCGTGACCGAGGAGGTAGCCCCCGGTGAGATTATCGAGCTTACGGAGCAGGGCTTCCTCATCGCTGCCGCCGGTGGCGGAATCCTGGTGAAAAGGGTACAGCCCGCCGGTTCACCAAAGATGGCGGCATCGCAGTTTGCCGCATCCGCCCCGTTGAGGGTTGGCACAAGTCTGCAAACTTGACATAAAGATTTCGTTGACTTCGAGGTGGATGTGTGATAACATTATAATGTCAACAGCGATATTGGAAGGGATAATATTTGGCAAAAGGGCTAGATTGGGCAAAGGGGATATATGAAGACCGTAGCCAGAGGGCCAAGGAGCTGAGAAAGGATGGCAGGAAGGTCATAGGCTATATCTGTGCCTTTCCTCCTCGGGAGCTGATCACTGCAGCGGGACTGGTGCCCTATCGAATCACCGGGACGTTGGAGCCGATAACCGAAGCAGATGCCTATCTTGAGACCTTGATGTGCCCCTACGTTCGTAGCTGCCTCGACCTCGGCATCAAAAGGCAATATGACTTCGTTGACGGCATGATCTGGCCCCATACCTGTGACAATATTCAGAAGACCTTCGATATCTGGAAACACTATGTCCCCCACGCCTATTTCCACTATCTGGACGTCCCCCACATGCCAGACCCCTCTTCCTTCGAGTTCTTCACCAAGGAGCTGGATGTGCTGAAGGGGAGCCTCGAGGACTTTGGCGGGGTCAAGATCACAGAGGAGTGCCTCAAGGAGGCCATCGGCGCTCACAACGAGAACCGAGCTTTACTCAGGCAGCTCACCGGGCTGAGGAAGCAGGACCCGCCCCCTATCTCCGGTGTCGAGATGACCCAGGTGATGATGGCCGCGATGAGCATACCGGTAGATGAATCCAATGAGATGTTGAAAAATATTATCGAGGAGGTCAGCACCGGAAAGGATGGTCCCCAGGAGAAGGCGGCCCGACTTTTGGTTTACGGATGTGAGATCGATGACATCGCTTTCATGAATCTGGTGGAGGAGTGTGGTGCCAATGTGGTCATCGACGACCTATGCCTGGGTACCAGGGACTACTGGAGGGACGTGGCCACGGAGGGCGATCCTTTGCAGAACCTGGCTGACTGCATTCTAGGGGGGATCATGTGTCCCCGCACCTTCCGCCGCTCACGGGGAACGCGTCAACAGGACCTTGACAACAGATTCGGCTATATAAGGGATTTCGCCAAGGAATTCAACGTCAACGGCGCTATCATCTATATAATAAGGTACTGTGATACCTTTGAGTTCGATGCCCCTGAGGTGAGGGACTATCTTGAGGAGGCTGGGATACCCGTTCTCTATCTGGAGGATGACTATAGTTTGACCAGTATTCAGGGCTTTAAGACCAGGCTCCAGGCCTTCCTCGAGATGATCGAGTAGGGAGATCCTTCCAATTCGCCTATAGGGAAGTAGCGATGAGTGAACAGAAAGAGCTAGAGGCAATTCAGGAGGTGCCCAAGAGGACCTCGGCAAAAAAGTGGACCGAATCTGCGAGGAAGGTGCGCGGGCTGGTCAGGGATATGTATGTCCGGGCCTTCACCGAGGGCAAGCCGGTGGCCTGGGTCATGGTCACCTTGGCCAACGAGTTATTCGTGGCCATGGATGTGCTGCCCATCTACCCCGAGAACTATGCTGGGCTCTGCGCCACCAAGCGCGTTGGCGATCCCTTCATCGACAGGGCGGAGGCCGATGGCTTCTCCAACGTCACCTGTAGCTATGCTAGGATCGGCCTTGGCTATGCTGCCCTGTGGAAGGATATGGGGGAGATACCCTCCTTCGCCCCCGAGGGAGGGATGGCAAAGCCCATAATGATGGTGGGTTCCAGCCTGGTGTGCGATACCAGGTATAAATGGTTCCAGACCTACTCCCGATACCTCGATGTTCCCTATTACGCCTTTGATATGCTCGATCCACCGGCGGCTACTGCCTATCGCCCTGACGTTAGGGAGCAGTATATAAAGTATAACTTGGCTCAGCTTCAGGGGCTGGTCAGCTTTATGGAGGAGTGCCTGGGGCGCAAGATGGACTGGGACAAGCTGGATGAGATCGTCCGTAGAGGCGAGAAGACCTACGCTCTGTGGTACGATGCTTACATGCTCGCCGGTAGGGCGGTTCCCTGCCCTTTCCCCGCCGAAGACTCCTTCAATTGCTTCGTCCCCGCCTACTTCATGATGGGAGAGGTGGAAGCCCTTGACTTCTATCAGGGACTTTACGACGAGATCAAGTATAAGGTGGATAACAAGATAGGCAGCATCCCCGAGGAAAAGTATCGCCTCCTCTGGGGCGGCGGGCTCCCCCCATGGCATACCATGCAGATCTTCAACTATGTGGAGGAACAGGGGGCGGTCTTCGTCTTTCAGTCCACCTACCTGCCCCTCCGCTTCGCGGATATTCCCGACAGGATCAGCGATCCCCTGGAGCGCATGGCACATGCGCGATATGAGGCGACCATCAGTCGCGCCGAGCATGATAGAAAGGTGGGAATCTTCGGTCTATGCGACTTCGTGCCCCCGGGAAGTCCCTTGCTCTTTGTGGACGAGTTAAAGGTGGACGGGGTGGTGATGCACTGGCTCCGTTCCTGCCGCGGCACCACCATCGGCCAGATCTACCAGAAGAATCTCCTCGAGGAGCACACCTCAATACCCACCCTCTTCCTGGAAAGCGATATGTGCGATGTCCGTGACTACTTTGAGGCCGACTGGAAGATGAAGCTTAACGCCTTTCTTGAGACGCTGGAGACTAGGCAAAAGGCGCGAAGCTAGAAAGGGCTTGCTATGTATTTTGCGGGGGTTGATATAGGCTCCACCATGACCAAGGTGGTGATTATGGATGAGGCGGTTCTCGCCTTCATCATCGGTGCCACTGGCGCTGAGCACCGCCGCCTTGCCAATAAGGTTATGGAGGAGGCGCTTAGGCAAGTAGATTTGCCTTTCGATGAAATATCCTATGTGGTGGCTACAGGCTATGGCAGGATTAACGTTCCCTTTGCCGACAAACAGATCACGGAGATAACCTGCCATGCTAAAGGGGTCTCTAGCCTTTTCCCCACGGTTCATACCGTTATCGATATTGGGGGACAGGATGCCAAGGGGATCAAGATCGCCGATGGCAGGGTGGTAGGCTTTGTGATGAACGATAAGTGTGCTGCTGGGACGGGGAGATTCTTAGAGGTGATCGCCGATGATCTGGGTCTCAGGCTTGAAGAGATGGGGGAGCTCTCCCTGAACTATAAGAACAGGGTTGAGATCAGCAGCACCTGCACCGTCTTTGCCGCGCAGGAGGTGGTATCCCGCATCGCCGAGGGCACCCCTATAGAGGACGTATTGGCGGGCCTTCACGAGGCCATCGCCGGCAGGATACATCGAATGGTGGAAAGGCTGAAGGTAGAGCGAGATGTGGTGGTTACCGGGGGGGTAGCCAAAAATATAGGAGTGCTCAAGGCACTGGAGGAGCATGTGGGTTTTCCTGTCTTCGTCCCCGAGGAGCCACTGCTTACCGGGGCTATCGGGGCTGCTTTATTGGGCAAGGAGCTTACCCTGAATGCCCTGGAGAGCGGAAGGCCTATCGAAAGGGGAGCGCGCCGCCTCGAGGTGGCCACCTTCTTCGAATAGGAAGGGCTTGATCTTTGGAGGTGTGATTCATGGCGTTTTTTGCAGGGATCGATGTCGGCTCGGTAACAACTAAGGTTGTCATTACCAGGGACAGTGAGCTTACAGCTTACCATGTGATCCCTTCGGGGGCAAACTATAAGATGGCGGCTCAGAAGGCGATGGAGGAGGTTCTGGCAAAGGCTGGGCTATCCCTTGAAGATATAGCTTATATTGTCGCCACCGGATATGGGGCAGGTAACGTTGAATTTGCTAACCAGCAGGTTACCGATATAACCTGTTGCGCAAAGGGGGTAAATCGCCTATTTCCTGCGGTAAGGACGATCATTGATATCGGCGGTCAAGCGAGCAAAGCGATTCGGGTGAACGCTGAGGGGAGGACAACCAATTTTGTGGTCACCGAGAAGTGTGCCGCGGGGAGCGGTCGCTTTCTTCAGATCATTGCGCGTGTTCTCCAGATAGAGCTTGGGGAAGTGGGTCCCCTATCCCTTCAAGCGAAGAAGCCTGTCATCTATACCACAGCTTGCGCCGTTTTCGGAGAATCGGAGGCCATATCCCGCGTTGCCGAGGGCACCCCTAAGGAAGACATCCTGGCTGGGGTCCATAACGCCATGGCCCTCAAGATCTACAGCCTGGTCAACGGGGTGGGCCTGGAGGAGGAGTGCGCCATAGCTGGCGGCGGTGCCCTGGACGTGGGTCTCGTCAAGAGGTTGGAGGAAAAGATAGGGGTTCATCTCCTGGTGCCACCCCAGCCCCAGATCATGGCAGCCCTGGGGGCAGCCTTAATGGCGGAGGAGAGGGCTCCCGCCTTAGCTGGCTGAAGCTCGGCCTGAAACAACCCCCCTCTTCCCTATTTCTACAAATTCAACCCTCTTTAGCTTCTACGGCACAAATCTCGGGCAATCGTAAGATGCTCCAGATAACGCTCTTCCAGCTTGCTGGAGCGTTATTTTTATGTTACACTTCCTCAAAGGGGTTCAAGAGTGAAGGGCCGTGTCTTTTCTGGAGCAAGACCAACGGGAAGGCAGCACATCGGAAATTATCTGGGTGCCATCCAGAACTATGTTAGCCTGCAACAGGATTATGAGTGTATCTACTGCGCGGTGGATATTCACGCCCTGACCAGCCTGGAGGATACCGACAAACTCCAGGAAAACATTGTCGAGATGATGCTTGACTGGCTGGCGGCAGGGCTTGACCCACAGAGGAGCATCCTTTTTGTGCAATCCCACGTGCCCCAGGTGATGGAGCTGCACACCTTTCTTAGCATGATTACACCCCTTGGCTGGTTGACCCGGGTCGCCACCTTCAAGGAGAAGGCCAGGATGCAGCCCGACAATATAAACTATGGGCTGGTTGGCTACCCGGTGCTGATGACCGCAGACATCATCTTGTATAAGGCGGACACCGTGCCGGTGGGTGAGGACCAATTGCCCCATCTCGAGCTGGCAAGGGAGATCGTGCGCCGTTTCCACCATGTCTTTGGTCCCACCTTCCCCGAACCGCAGGCGAAGCTCACCGACACCCCCCTTGTCGTCGGGCTGGACGGGGTAAACAAGATGAGCAAGAGCCTCAACAATCATATCGAGCTAGCGGCTACTCCTGAAGAGACGTGGGAGCGGGTGCTGGCCGCCTTCACCGACCCCGCCCGCCGCTACCGCAGCGACCCCGGACACCCTGAGGTATGCAATGTCTATCGCCTCCACGGGTTTTATAACCCAGAGCGCTTGGAGGAGCTTGCCACGGAGTGTCGTGCTACCGGCATTGGCTGCGTCGACTGCAAGGAACTGCTCGCCCGAGGGATAAACCAGGCTCTTCAGCCCTTCCGCGAGAGGCGCGCCATTATTGCGGCAAGGCCCCAATATGTGGAGGAGGTCCTCGCCGATGGCGCTCACCGAGCCTGTGTTATCGCTACCGAGACCTTGAGAGAGGTCAAGGGGAAGATGGGGCTTATTTAAGATGACTGAATTACCTTTAACCAAGCGGGGTCGGCAACCCTTTGGGGTAGCCAATCAGGCGGTGAGGGAGGCGGGAGGCGTGGTTATGGCGCATTTCCGAGGGGAGAAGCGCATCGAATATAAGGGGAGGAGGGACATCGTCACCGATGTCGACCTGCTGGTTGAGGAGAAGATGATAGCTCTTCTGCAGAAGGAATATCCCAGCTTCGGCATCATCACCGAGGAGTCGGAGGAGATCGCCGGCGATTCACCCTATACCTGGATCATCGACCCCCTAGATGGCACCCGCAACTTCGCCCGTGGCATCCCCCACTTCTCCGTTGCCCTTGCCCTGACTCAAGGTGATGAGGTGCTTTTGGGCATCGTTTACGACCCGCTGCGGGAGGAGTTCTTTTGGGCTGAGAGAGGAGGGGGGGCCTTCCTCAATAATTATCCCATCACCGTCTCCAAGAAGACATCCCTGGAGGCCTCTCTCATTGGCTTCGATATGGGATACGATGCTGAGAGGGGGAGGGAGGCGCTGGATGTGGCCAGCGCCCTCTTGCCCGGGGTGCAGAGCGTGAGGGTGATGGGCTCGGCTGCATTGGGGCTGGCCTATGCCGCCTGCGGTCGATTGGACCTCTACCTGCACCTCTGCCTTTCCCCCTGGGACCTGGCGAGCGGCATCCTTCTCATCGACGAGGCTGGGGGCAGAATCAGCGAAACAGACGGGAAACCGATCAGCATCCGCAGCAGAAGGATCATCGCCACCAGCAAGGCGATCCACGAGGAGTTCATGGGGCGGGTTAGGGGGTCAGCTCTGAAGTAGCGTCACCTTATTTGCCCACGATCTCATACCTTAAAATATCCAGGAACCAGTATCCCTCTCTTAATTCCCTCTTGCTATCGATTATTTTTATCTGCCTTTTAAACAAAGGGCCATCGGTGACAAAGGTATGATATTCCCCCTGTTCGCCACAGATGTCAATATTGAACTCCTCGCGGAGTCTATCTAGCTCTCTTCTGAACTCCCCGCTCACCCTTTTCCCCAGACATTCCTGGCCAAAAAAATCGGCCTTGGCAGTGACCACCATGGCCTCAAAGCCGGCATCGATAAAGGAGGAAAGGATATATTCCGGCTGAGCGCCCCATAAAGGCAATATGGGCACCACCTCTAGTTCGCCATAAACGCGATCTATCCAATCCTTATGCTCCTGGAAGTGGATGTCCCCAGAAACCACTCCTTTAACCCCCTTTTGCTTAAGCTGCTCAACCGTCCTTTTTAGCTCCTGCTCGTAGGTATCCCGGGTGGTTTCTGGTTGAACAATCGGTATCCCGATAGCTTGTGCCTGCGCCGCTAATAATTTGGCGTCCAGGCCGTGGGACATGCTTTTTTGAACATCTCGATCTATCATATTCAAAAGACAGGAGACTTGAAAACCGTTACAGAGTGCCCTGTAGAGCGAAAGACAGCTATCCTTGCCTCCGCTCCATGATACGGCAACCTTTAGCTTGAGGGTGGTCGAATTTGATTTCATTAGATAGATCGATGCCTCTTAACGAAGCGCCCCATCCTCTCCAGCGCCTCCTCGATCTCCACCAGAGAGGTGGCGTAGCAACAGCGGACATGCCCCTCTCCACATTGACCGAAGGTGGAGCCGGGGACCACCGCTACCTTATCCTCAAGGAGGAGCCTCTCCGCGAAATCCTCTGAGGAGAGCCCGGTGCTCTTTATTGAAGGGAAGGTATAGAAGGCTCCCCCGGGCTCAAAGCAGGTGAGCCCGATATCGTTCAACCCCTGAACGATGATGCGGCGGCGCTTATCATATTCCGCCACCATCTCCTCAACCTGGACATCTCCCGTTTTGAGGGCTTCAATTGCCGCCATCTGACCCATTATTGGGGCGCAAAGCATGGTGTACTGATGAATCTTGACCATGGCCTCGGTGATCTCTTCCCTTGCCGCAGCGTAACCGATCCGCCACCCGGTCATGGCATAGGCCTTGGAGAAGCCACTCAAGAGGATGGTGCGCTCCTTCATCCCGGGCAGGGCGGCGAAGCAGGTATGCTCCACGCCGTATACCAGCCGCTCATATACCTCATCGGAGATCACCAGAAGATTGTGCCGCCGCACCACCTCAGCTATCTTCACTAATTCCTCCCTGTCCATCACTGCCCCTGTGGGGTTATTGGGGTAGCCCAGCAGGAGGGCTTTGGTTCTGGGGGTAATCTGCCTCTCGATGTCCTTGGCTTTGACCTTGAAATCGTCCTCGATGGTGGTGGGCACAGGAACGAATATTCCCCCGGCCAATGTGGTGCAGGGCATGTAGGAGACGTAGCCCGGGTCGTGAACGATGATCTCATTCCCGGGGTCGAGGATGGCCCTCATCGCCAGATCGATGCCCTCGCTAACCCCAACCGTGATCAGCAATTCGCTCTGGGGGTCGTAATCCAGGCCGTAGCGAGCCTTAAGATCGCGAGCGAGCTCCTCCCTGAGCTCCAGCAGCCCGTAATTGGAGGTGTAGGTGGTATATCCCTTTTCCAGGGAATATATCCCCGCCTCGCGAATGTTCCAGGGGGTGACAAAGTCGGGTTCGCCAACACCTAAAGATATAACGCCCTCCATAGAGGCCAAAAGGTCGAAGAATCTCCTGATGCCCGATGGGGAGAGGTCTCTAACTCGTTGGGAGATGAGATCGCGCTTCTTCATTTTTTCGCTCTTTCACGCTACAAGGAAATCGTCATGTGATTTCCAGATTTAGCGTCTCTAAAATTTCATCAATCGCGATGCTCGAAAAAACTTAAGGCATGATGGGCAACCGCTTCAGTCGCTCCTCTACCTCAAGGACCTCGCCGTCCTCCTTGTATCGCTTCAGCAGAAAGTGGGTGACCGTTCCCTGCACCGACTCCAGGGGGGCGAGCTTCTCGGAGACGAAGGCGGCAACCTCTCGCATATTGCTGCCCACCACCGTTACCGCCAGGTCGTAGGTGCCTGAGACCAGGTAAACCGAGCGCGCCTCCGGGAAGCGATAGATCCTTTCGGCGATGGCATCGAAGCCAACATCCCGTTGCGGAACCACCTTCACCTCGATCAAAGCCCAGACCTGTTCCTCGCCCAGCTTATCCCAGTCGACCATCGTTTTGTATTTTAGGATGGTGCGGTCGCCCTCCGCCTTTTTAATCGCCTTCTTGACCTCGGCCAGCGGGATGCCGGTCATGGTGGCGATCTGCTGGGGGGTCCTTCGGGCATCCTGCTCCAGGATTCTAAAAACCTCTTTCATTGACTTCCTCCCTTATGGTAACTCTTTTGCTATACGCCATCCTGCTCATGATGGCTTGATATAGCCCAACCCCTGGTGCAGCGCTACAGGCTTGAATCCGAAGTGGCGCTGCAC
>JBHIBU010000013.1:0-13822 GCA_046759245.1 Dehalococcoidia bacterium
GAACTTTAGGCCGATCTCAGCCTGACCCAGCAGGCTATCTAAAGAGCGGTGGCGAAAAGGTCGAAATAAAAAACCGGCGAGGCAGAAACGGCACCCCCAGGGGCAGCCACGGGCGATCTCCATGAGGTACATAGCGCCAAACTCCGTGTCCGGGGTGAGGATCACCGAGGTGGTGGCAAAAGCGTCGATCTCCCGCACCCACTGCCGCGAGATTGGCTTGCCTTTATAAAGCCGGGGCACGTAAACTCCGGGCACTGAGGCCAGCGCCCACAGCAGCTCCTCCCTTCTGCCACCAATGCCCTCGGCGAGAACCTCAAGCATAGGGGGCAAAATTGCTTCCCCCTCTCCGATGGCGAGGCAATCGAAAAAGGGGGCCAGGGGCTCTGGGTTGGCAATCATGCAGGGGCCGCCTGCGATCACCAGGGGATGGGACTGGTTGCGGTCGGCGGCAAAGAGAGGGATGCCGCTCGATTTTAGAATCTCGACCACATTGAAATAGTCCAGTTCGTAGCAGATGGAGAAGGCAAGGATGGCGAAATCGCTTAACGGGCGCTGCGATTCCAGGCTTTTTTTTGAACCCTCATCGCAGAAGACACGTTCACAGACGATGTTATCGTAGCTATTGAACAAGCCGTAGATGGTTTGAAAGCCCAGGTTGGACATGCCCACATAGTAGGTATTGGGGTAGATCAGGGCAATGGGGACCCTGCCCCCCCAGTCCTTGAATATGGTGCCGTCTTCCTTAGCAAGCCTTCGCCTCGCCTTTTCGTCCCATGTCATCTGATTGCCATTTTCCCCAGCAGCGCATCCGCCTCATCATCGACGCGGCCTATCTCCTCAGAAGCCATCGGCTCGTAGGATCTGGCGAGGGCAACATTCTCCTCAACCTCCCAGGGGAATCGCGCCCCAGGGATGACCACCGATATGGAGGGATTGGAGAGGACGTATCGGAGCAGCGTCTCAGGATCGAGAGGGGTTTCATATCCCCTCAGGGTTGCGGGCATCCCCAGACCTCCCAAAGGCTTCATCACGATAACGCCGACATCCCTTTCTTTAGCCCTGGAAATGATCCGCCTCGTCTCCCTCTCAAAGGGGCTATATTTAAGCAGAACCGTTTCGAACTCCCCCGAATCTAAAGCCTTTTCCAATACCTCCAGCGTGTGGCTGGTGAGGCCGATATGATCGATGAGGCCCTGCTCCCTTGCCTCCTTCAAACCCTCCACTGCGCCCTCTTTGCCCATTACTTGGTTCCAATCCACGGGGCTGACATCGTGCAATTGATACAAATCTATCTTACCGATGCCCAGGGTCTTTAGACTTTTATCAAGATCATTTAGCGCACCATCCCTGGAGCGTCTCGGGGTTTTGGTGGCGATAATGAAGCTATCCCTTCTTCTCCCCTCTATCACCTTGCCAATTAAGTATTCGCTTCCCCTATAGATTCTTGCGGTATCGATAAAATTGATCCCCAGTTCCAGCGCTTTACCAAGCGTCTCCTCGCCTTCCCTGACATCGGGGATGTTCATCGCGCCAAAGCCAAGCTCGGTTACCATCAAATCTGTTCTCCCCAGCCTGCGCTTTTCGAACGGCCTCATCTCACCGGCTTTTCGTTACCGACCACGGCGATCTCGATGATCCGCCCGCAGTAGGGGCATGTCATGGTCACGCTGAGGGGTTGCTTCATTATCCTGTCGGCAACGGCGGTGACTATGGTGTCAATGGCGTCCAAGCGCTGATCCAAGTTATCAAGACGCCGCTTAAGTTGCTCCGGTCTCAACCCCTCTTTCTCAATCCCCTCCTCAACTTTGGTATCCCTTTTTTGTGCCAAATTCACCCTCCTCTATCAAGCGCACATAGAATTAGAGCAAAAATACCACACCGAGGATGATTAAAACCACCCCTACGATAATCGATATCCAGCCCCCCACCCTCAGCGCTCCGGGCTCGATACGGTGTGGCCAGCGGGTGAGGAACTCCCTCAGGTCACCGCGCCGTGAAAGGCCGTAGTCGAGACCCCTCTCCTCGCCTCTGGCCCACAAAAAGAAGACGATAGCCAGGAGAACAAAGAATCCCCCTATGCCCATCACTATGAAGCCATCGCTTGGAGACATGGTTTAGGCCTCCCTTACCCACACTTAGTGTATCCGCAGGCGAGGCAGATGTGGCATCCCTCCTGATATACCAGCATGCTGCCGCACTCTGGGCATTGCCCCCAAAGATTCATCGCCGCACTGTATCCATCGGGGTTGACCCCGATTATATCGGGGCCCCCAAGCTGCCTCTCCAGCACCCCCCCAATGGCATCGGGGCAGGAGAGCACGGCATGACCCTGCTCCCAGGCGATGGAGGGACAGCGGATGCCCTTTAGATGCTTCACCACCGAGGCTACATCCATCCCGGATCTCAGGGCTAAGGAGATGAGCCTGCATATCGCCTCGAGCTGCGCCGAGGCACAGCCTCCCGCCTTACCCAGGCTGGAGAAGACCTCGCAGATACCCTCCTCATCGGAATTTACCGTCACGTAGATATTGCCGCAGCCGGTGGCCACCCTCTCCGTGACCCCCATGGTGGTCCTCGCTCGCCTTCTGGGAACCAGCGCCTCAACCCTCTCCCCCTCGGCGATGCTCAGCACCTGCCTCTCCCTGCTCCTATCTCTATAGATGGTGATCCCTTTACAGCCCGCTTCGTAGGCAAGAATGTATGCCCGTGCCACATCCTCCCTCGTTGCGCTATGGGGGAAGTTGACCGTCTTGGAGACGGCGTTGTTGGTGGCCCTTTGGAAGGCTGCCTGCATCCTGACGTGCCACTCGGGGCTGACATCATGGGCAGTGATAAAGAGCCTCTCCACCCACTGGGGGATGCCATCCATTCCTCGCAGACTGCCATGGCTGGCAAGCTCCCTCATCAGCTCCTCGGAGTAGAATCCCTCTCTCCTCGCCACCTCCTCGAAGAGCTCATTCACCTCCACCATTCCATCGCCATCAAGTATATTGCGCACATAGCTCAGGGCAAATAACGGCTCGATGCCGCTGGAGCAGCCGGCGATGATGCTCAGGGTTCCAGTGGGGGCGATGGTGGTTCTGGTGGCGTTTCTCACCCTTAACCCGCCGGGGACATCATAGATGCTGCCCTCGAAGGCGGGGAAAACGCCCCTCTCCTTCGCCAGCGCTATCGAGGCCTCTGTGGCCTTTTCTTGTATGAATTCCATGATTTCCTTAGCTTCATTCAGAGCTTCGTCTGAATCATAGGGTATACCTAACTTAATCAGCATATCGGCGAAGCCCATCACCCCCAGTCCGATCTTCCTTGTCTTCTTGGTTATCTCCTCTATCTCGCGCAGGGGGAAATTGTTTTTATCGATCACGTTGTCTAAGAACCGGACCGCTACCCTCACCGTTTTTTCGAGCTTTTCCCAATCGATCTCGGGGACGCCGTTCCTATAAGAGACCATCCCCGACAGGTTGATTGACCCCAGATTGCACGATTCGTAGGGGAGAAGGGGCTGTTCCCCGCAAGGGTTGGTGCTCTCAATTGCCCCTAGCTTTGGCGTAGGGTTATCGTTGTTTATGCGGTCGAGGAAGACAAGCCCTGGATCGCCGCTTCGCCAGGCCATCTCCACGATCCTATCGAAGACCTCTTTGGCATTAAGCTTTCCCTGAGTCGCTTTATTGCGGGGGTTTATCAGGTTATAGTCGGCACCCTCCGCCACTGCCTTCATAAAATCATCCGTCGCCGCCACCGAGAGGTTGAAGTTGGTGAGGGTGTCACCCTTCTCCTTGGCGGCAATGAATTTAAGGATGTCGGGGTGGTTGACGTTTAAGATAGCCATGTTGGCGCCGCGGCGCATCCCCCCCTGCTTGATAACGTCGGTGGCGGTATCGAAGGCTCTCATAAAGGAAACCGGTCCGCTGGCGACCCCTCCCGTGGTGCCAACCATATCTCCCTCTGGCCTCAGCTTAGAGAAGGAGAAGCCGGTGCCACCACCGCTCTTGTGGATAAGGGCTGTGTATTTTATGGCATCGAAAATGGAATCCATGGAGTCCTCAATGGGGAGTACAAAGCAGGCGGATAGCTGCTGAAGCTCCCTGCCGGCATTCATCAGGGTAGGGGAGTTGGGCAGGAATTCGAGACTGGCCATCGCCCTGTAGAATTCCTCCTCCCAGGCTTTCACATTCGCTTTGGGGTCGTAGATCAGATCGGCGGAGGCGATGTCCTTTGCCACGCGGCGGAACATATCCCTCGTCGTTTCGACAACCTGACCCTCATCATCCTTCTTGAGGTACCTTTTCTCCAAAACCCTCACGGCGTTTTCCGAGAGTTCGATAGCCTCAGCCCTTGTTTTCAGTAGCCCCTTTCCTGGGATAGCCCTCTCTTCAGCCCGTCTTCGCTTTGGCTCCTTGGTTGGCTGAGCAATCCTGGCATCACCCTCCTCAGCGAGAATCTGCTTCACAGTAGCCTGGATCTCAGTGGGGGTTAGGCGCCACTCTGGAGCGAGGTCCTCCATCCCGGGCAGGAAGGGCTGGGCTTGCTCCAGGCGTTGAATTACCTGGTCGGTGAGCTGCTCCATCAGCCCTCTATCCGAGATGCCAATGGAGGCAGCAGCATCGAAAACGGCACGCGCAATCCTATTTCGAAGAAGGCGTTCTTGCTTGATTTTTTCGCTCATTTCCCTCTCTCCTATAGTTGCTTGCCGTTCTGTTTACAGCCTGGCGAGCCACAATATCGCGCTCTTCGCTCAAAAAGAGGGGAAGTTGGCTGGTAGAATCGCGAAGCAAGCTCAGCCTCTGATAGCTATCAGCCTCCTCCCGCACCTCCTCGATGTCGGCAAAGGCGCGGTAGACGCTGGCGAAGCGGATGTAGGCTACACCATCGAGCTGGCGCAATCTCTCCATCACCATGTCACCGATGGTGGAGGTGGCCACCTCCCCCTTGCCCAATTTGTGGAGCTGCGCCTCGATGTCATCAACCACTCCCTCGATAGTTTCATGGAATACGGGACGTTTGGCGCAAGCCTTGCGAATCCCGGCGATTAGTTTCTCCCGGCTAAACTCCTCCCTGCGCCCATCCTTCTTGATCACAAGCAGACCGGTCGCCTGAGTTCGCTCATAGGTGGTGAAGCGAGAGCCACACTCCAGGCATTGGCGGCGACGGCGGATGCCCTCGCCAGCATCCCGAGAGTCAATAACCCTGGAATCCTCATATCCGCAGTATGGACACCTCATAACCAATAACCCCAGTACATAGGTAAGTATCGAGACTTTACCACAATATATAGTTATTGTCAATACTTTTGGCACAATATCTAGAAAAACAAGAGGGCCGTAAGCACTGAGGTGCTTACGGCCCTACCGAGGTCCCGGTCGACCGGGAACTAACGAACGGGCGATTTGAAACGCAGGCTATGCTGGCTCATGGCAGGGGCTTCCATGGCTCGCCTTGATGCCGGAGTGCGGCGTAGGAAGGTTGGAACATCCAGCTCATGCTCGCTCTCCATGCTCTGGAGAAGCTGGCGTAGCTCTTCATCCTTGCGTATCTTGGAACCCCTTGAGGTGACGAAACCGGTGCAGATCAGGGTGATTCTGACCTCGTTATCCATCTTAGGGTCGAAGACCACGCCAAAGATGATGTTGGCCTCGGGGTCTACCGCCTTGCCGATGACCTCCGCCGCCTCATTGACCTCAAAGAGGGTGAGGCTGCTTCCGCCACAGACATTGAACAGCACGCCTTTGGCCCCTTCCACGGAGACATCGAGCAGGGGGCTAGCCAGGGCCGCCTTAGCAGCGTCGATGGCCCGATTTTGACCGGTGCCATGCCCTATAGACATCCAGGCGGGGCCAGCATCCTTCATCACTGTTTTGACATCGGCGAAGTCAAGGTTGATAACCCCGGGCACGGTGATCACCTCAGCGATAGACTGAACGCCATGCCGCAGCACGTCGTCCGCTATCTTAAAGGCATTACCCACTGCGGTCTTGTTATCGCAGAGGGAAATCAGACGGTTGTTGGGGATGACAATTAAGGTATCCACCTTATCGAGAAGCCGAGTAATGCCTTCCTCAGCCACATTGCTTCGATGCACCCCCTCAAAGGCAAAGGGTTTGGTGACCACAGCGATAGTTAGGGCATGGGCTTCTTTAGCGAGCTCAGCAATCACAGGGGCGGCACCGGTTCCTGTACCGCCACCCATGCCTGCGGTAATAAACACCATATCGGCTCCTGCAATGCATTCACGAAGCTCATCGCGGCTCTGCTCCGCCGCCTTACCACCCATCAGATGGTCGCCACCCACTCCTAGACCTCTGGTCAGCTTTTCCCCGATCTGGATGCGGACTGGCGCCTCTGTCAAGAGTAGGGCCTGGGCATCGGTATTTATCGCGATAAAGTCCACACCCTGAATCTCCTCTTGAACCATGCGGGTAATGGCATTGCAGCCACCGCCACCGAGACCGAGGACCTTGATCTTCGCCGGATTAGGGACAAAGCTTGTTTTTGCCATGTCTTCCTCCTTTCTTTTTCATTGAGAGCTTCTCCATCTTTGGCATTAGCGGAGAATCACCCTCCTCATTCGGAAAAAGAAGCGCCTGAAGGCTTCGCCAAGTCCGCTGGATTGCCAACTTTGCTCGCCCACATGCCCTCTTGTCGCCCAGAGCAGGAGACCAACGCTGGTAGCATAGGCAGGGTCGGGGAGAATATCGGCGATGCCATAAACCCCCATAGGCACTCCCACCCTTACCGGAAGTCCAAGCACCTCTTGCCCCAGAGCTTCTATGCCCAGCAGGTTGGAGCTGCCTCCAGTGAGCACCAGCCCCGAGGGTACCTCTTTGATATACTCCGTTCCCGGTAGCTCCAGAGCGATCAGCTTTAGGATCTCCTCCAGCCTTGCCCTGACGACGTCGCTGAGGTCTCGATAGGAGATGTTGTATCCATTCTCCATATGGAGAGTGCTCTCCTCTTCCTTGCCGTTGTAGATGGGCATCACGCTGCCAAATCTAATCTTCATTTGCTCTGCCACATCAAAGGGAAGGCCGAGGCCGATAGCGATGTCCCTGGTGATCTGATAGCCGGCTACAGGGAGGATAGAGGTATGCCAGATGCTGCCATCCTTAAAGATAGCGATGTCCGTAGTGCCACCACCGATGTCAGCTAGGACGACACCAGTCTCCCTCTCGTCCGCTCTGAGCACCCCCTCGCCGCTGGCGAGGGGTTCCAGAATGAGGTCTTCAATGTCCACCCCCACCCCTCGGATGCATTTGACAAGGTTCTGCACTGAGGCCACTGCAGCGGTGATGACGTGGGTCTCCACATCCAGCCTGAAGGCGTGCATACCTACCGGGTTCTTCACCCCAACCTGACCATCGAGGGCGTAGCCCCTGGGGATAACGTGGAGCAATTTCCTATCGCTGGGGACGGCCACGGTGCGGGCGGTTCGGAGCACTCGCTTCAGGTCATCGGGGCGAACCAGCCGGTCACTGCGGGGGATGGCAACCACGCCCCGATTATTTAGGGAGGTGATATGCCTGCCGGTGACCCCTACATAAGCCGATTCCATTTTGAGACCACTGGCTTGCTCCGCCTTCCTTACCGCCTCCCGGATTGACTGCTTGGCCTCAGCAATGTTGACCACCAGACCTTTGTGCAGTCCATGGGAAGGGGTGACGCCAACCCCTAGAACCTGAAGCCCGCCTCCATAGCCCGCATTGGCGATGATGGTGCACACCTTTGTGGTGCCCACATCGATAGAAGCAACGATTTCGTTCTTTGCCATTTACCTCCTCCTTTCTAATTTTCTCTGGCAAACTTTTCCTTTGGGCTCATGACATCTTGAGCACCCCCTTTAGCTCTATTTTTCAAAGGGGCTGGGCAGTGTCGCTGCTCATAGGTTTTGGGCTCGACGAAGATTCTTTTTGCTATAAATCCCGTCACTAGGCAGAACACTGCCCCACGCTCCCTTAAAAATGAACGCTTCCTACGAAGCGCTAAGCTTCTCGATACGCTCAGCCGCCCTCATTTTGGCGCTGCGACTACGCGGATTAGCCTGAATCTCATCAAGCGAAGGGGTGATCGCCTTTTTTGTGATCAGCCTGAGGGTAGCGGTGTGACCACAGACGCAAACCGGTGTTTTTGGAGGACAAAGACAATCTTGCGATTCCTCCCGCAGGTACTCCTTGACCAGGCGATCCTCAAGAGAGTGAAAGCTGATGACTACCAGTCTGCCCCCGAAGCCGAGGAGGTCGCCCGCCTGTTTCAGCGCCTCCTTAAGACGGTCCAATTCCTGGTTCACGGCGATGCGCAGTGCCTGAAAGGTTCTGGTAGCAGGGTGAATCCTGCCCCTAATGCCCACAGCCCTTTCCACCACGGCGGCAAGCTCTAGCGTGCTAGAGAGAGGGCGACTTGCTACAATAGACCTTGCGATCTGCCTGCTTCTATGCTCCTCGCCATACCTTTCAATGATGATGGCGAGCTCCTGCTCGGGGAAGGTATTGACGATGGTTGCTGCGCTAAGCTCCCGGTTTGGGCTGAAGCGCATATCTAGGGGGGCGTCGAGCTGAAAGCTGAAGCCACGACCTCTGTTGCCTAGCTGGAAGGATGATAAACCGAGATCAAACAAGATGCCGTGGACAGGGTGAAAGCCTAAACTGGAGCAGATCCCCTCCAGATTTTTGAAGTCATCGTTTACTAAGAGGGCTGATTTGCCATAGGGGAGAAGCCTTTGCCTGGCCATATCGATGGCTTGAGGGTCGACATCGATACCGAGAAGCTGCCCCCCTGGGGAGCTTTTCTCCAGGATGGCAGCAGCATGCCCACCTTCCCCCACGGTGCAATCGATATATCGCCCCCCAGGTTGAACCCCGAGGGCCTCGATAACCTCGTCGAGGAGAACCGGGATATGGACGAATTCCTCCACCATCATTCTCGCAGCTCCATTCCCTCTGCGATCTGCCATCCTTGCTCATCCATCAAAGCCTTCTCAGCATTCCAGTCATCCTTGCTCCAGATCTCAAAATAGGTATTTACGCCCACAATGATCACAATGTCCTTGATCTCAGCATACTGGCGCAGCGGGGCTGGCAGGAGCACCCGGCCCAGCCCGTCGAGCTCCTGGCTGAAGGCGGGGGAGAAGATGAACCTGCTCATCCGCCTCGACCTGCTCCGTGTCAGGGGCAGGGCAGCAAACTTCTCGGCCATCTCCTGCCATGCCTTCAGGGGGTAAGCAGTGATGCACCTCTCAAAACCCTGGGAAAGCACCAACCCAGCCTTAAGTTCCTCCCTGAACCTGGCGGGGATAGCTACTCTGCCCCTGGGATCGATCTTGTGTTCGTACTGACCTAGAAACATGCTGACTTAATCCCCAAAAGATGCCCTGTTAACCCATTTTAATCCACAGTTTACCATATTTTTCCACTTTTTGTCAATACCCCTCCTTGAATTTTCATAAATTCGTTGCCCTTTGCAACAAGGCTTCTTCGTGCTATAATCGCAGAAGCTCTAGCCAAAGGGGCCATTCTAGGATGTTTACCCTGGGCATACTTACCATTAGCGATAAGGGATGGCGTGGCGAGCGGGAGGACGAGAGCGGCGTGGCAATCAGAGAAATCCTCACCGGCCTCGATGCTCGCGTGGTGAAATATGATGTCATTCCAGATGAGAGGGAGGTCATCTCGGAAAGGCTGAGGGAGTGGGTGGACGAACTGGGCATAGACCTGATCGTAACTACCGGGGGCACTGGACTCTCCCCGCGCGATGTCACCCCTGAGGCCACCCTTGCCGTGGTGGAAAGGATAGCGCCTGGGTTTGCCGAAGCGATGAGGGCGGAGAGCCTGAAGAAGACACCTACAGCGATACTGAGTCGGGGGGTGGCTGGCATCAGAGGGGCTAGCTTGATCATCAACCTCCCCGGCAGTCCAAGGGCGGTTCGCCAGTGCCTGGAGGTGATCCTACCTGCTCTGCCCCATGCCATGGAGGTTCTCAAAGGCGAGGCAGTTGAGTGCGCAAGAGAGGAAGGAGCCTGAATGCGTATCGATATTCTGACCCTTTTCCCAAATATGTTCAGCGGACCCTTTGATGAAAGCATCATCAAAAGGGCCATCGATCGGCAACTGGTGAGCATTGTGATTCATAACCTCCGCAACTACACCTGGGACAAGCATAGAGTTGTCGATGACTATCCCTACGGTGGCGGTCCTGGCATGGTGCTCAAAGTGGAGCCCATCTTTGCCGCTGTGGAGGCGATAAGGGGCGAGAGGCAGGTCCCGGTCATCCTGCTCACGCCCCAGGGCCGACTTTTCGACCAGAGGGCCGCTGAGGAACTAGCCACCTATGACCGGGTGATCCTTATCTGTGGTCATTATGAAGGGGTGGACGAGAGGGTGCGGGAGCACCTGGTCAGCGACGAGATCAGCATTGGGGACTATGTCTTGAGCGGAGGGGAGCTTGCCGCTATGGTGGTGGTCGATGCTATGGTAAGGCAACTGCCCGGCGCATTAGGCTCGGAGGCCTCAGCGGGGGAGGACTCCCACGCAAGCGGGCTTCTGGAGTATCCCCAATATACCCGCCCTCAGGTCTTCCGAGGATGGGGGGTGCCTGAGGTTTTGCTTTCCGGGAATCACGCCGAGATCGCGAGGTGGCGGCGGGAGCAATCGCTGCTGCGCACCCTGAGGCGCCGCCCCGACCTTTTGCAGAGGGCAGAGCTTTCCACGGAGGAAAGAAGGCTCATAGAACAGTTGAAGAGGGAGGTGCTTCCCTGGAGGCAGATATAGAAATGGATATCTCTACGTTAGCTCCGGTTGAGCCCAACCCCAATATCCCCGTGATCAGCGCCGGCGATACGGTTAGGGTGAGCATAAAGGTGGTGGAAGGGGAGCGGGTGCGCTCCCAGGTTTTCCAGGGGGTGGTGATCAGGGTGAGGAAGGGCAGTGCCAATGCCAACTTCACAGTGAGGCGTGTTGCCTACGGGGTTGGCGTGGAACGCACCTTCTTCCTTCACTCCCCCTCCCTAGAAAAGGTGGAGGTGCTGCGCCACGGTCAGGTGCGCCGGGCGAAGCTCTATTATCTGCGCGGGCTTACCGCCAAGAAGGCGCGGATAAAAGAGAAAAGACCAAAACAAGTGCCAAAGCAAGGATAGGAGAAGGACGGGCGATGGAACACCTTTCAATCCATCGTCTTTTCCTTTAGGTGGAAAGGGAATGAGATACGCTGAGGTCGTGGTCAATTCTCCCGGGGCCGAGCGCCGAACCTTTAGCTACGCCCTGCCCCCCGATATGTCCCTGGAGGTCGGTCATGCGGTCTGGGTCCCCTTTGGCCCCAGAATTTTGCAGGGCATCGTCTTCCAATTAACAGGCTACCCATCGGTGGAGGAGACCAGGGAGATTGCAGGGCTCATCGATCCGCGGCCGATACTATCCCCGGCCCAGGTTGAACTGGCCCGCTGGATCAGTGAGCGCTATCTTTCATCGCTTTTCGATGCCGCCTCTTTGATGATGCCACCCGGTTTCCAGCGCAGGGTGCTCACCTTTCTCATCCTGGCTGCCCATCCCGCTGAGGACACCATCTCCTCGCTTACTCCCCAGCAGAGGGGGCTTGTTGGTCTTCTCCAGAGGAAGGGGAAAGTGGCGATGGCAGAGGTGGAGAAGGCTCTGGGCAAAAAGGGGGCCAGGGTCGTCATCGGTCAACTAGTTCGAAAAAGGCTGGTGGCCAAAAGCCAGGAACTGGAGAGGGTCAGGGTGAGAGCAAAGGTCGTGCCTCACCTTCGCCTTGCCCTTGAAATGGAAAGGGTGCAGGAGATAGCCGGCCTCCTCGAGGCCAGAGGGGCCGCCAAGCAGGCGGAGCTTCTAAAGCTTCTCTCAGCAGAACCCCGCCCCATCCCCCTCTCTGAAGCAAAAAGGCGTGCTCGCTGCTCCATGGCGGTTGTGGAGGCGCTGAGAAAAAAGGGCTTGGTCGCCATCGAGCAGGTTCGGGTGCACCGCGACCCTCTGGCTCATCGCACATTTTCGCCTGCCTTTCCCCTTCCCTTCACTCCAGCTCAGGAGGTGGCCTGGCGCCAGATCGAAGCGGCCCTGGAGGGCGAAAAGGGCGATGGCGGAAAGCCTCCTGTATTCCTCCTCCATGGCGTCACCGGGAGCGGCAAGACGGAGATCTATCTTCGTGCCCTGGAGCAGGCAATGTCGCAGGGCAAGCGAGGCATCGTCCTTGTCCCTGAGATCGCCCTCACCCCACAGACCATCGACCGCTTCGCCTCGCGCTTTGGCCCTAGGGTTGCTGTGCTTCATAGCAGGCTTTCGGTGGGGGAGCAGTTCGATGAGTGGTGGCGGATTAAAGAGGGCGCTTTCGATGTGGTCATTGGGCCGCGAGGGGCGATCTTTGCCCCCCAGCCAGACCTGGGGCTCATCGTCATCGATGAGGAGCATGAGTGGACCTATAAGCAGCAGGAGCAATCGCCCCGCTACCATGCCCGCGATGTGGCCCTAAAACTTGCCGAGCTCAGCGGCTCGGTGGTGATCCTGGGCAGCGCCACTCCAGATGTCGCCACCTACTATCGGAGCCAGATCGGCGATTACCGTCTTTTGGAGCTGCCGGAGCGAATCGCTAGAGGAAGGGAGGAGGATTTGCTGCCTAAGGTGGGTGTTGTTGACCTGAGGGAGGAGCTTAAGGCGGGAAATAGGGGCATCTTCAGCAGGTCGCTAGCCCAGGGGATGGAGCAGGCCTTAGCGGCCAAGGAGCAGGTGATATTGTTCCTCAATCGGAGGGGCACCGCCACCTTCGTTCAGTGTCGCGATTGTGGATATGTGCTTCGCTGCCGGAGATGCGACGTCTCGCTTACCTATCACTCAGCGGGGGAGGGCCTGGTCTGCCACCAGTGCAACTACCGAAGGGCGATTCCCGATTTTTGCCCTCAATGTGGCAGCAAGAGGATCAAGTTTCTGGGCATCGGCACCCAGAAGGTGGAGGAGGAGACCGCTCGCACCTTCCCCCAGGCAAATCTGCTGCGCTGGGATAGCGATGTCACCAGGGGCAAGCATTCCCATGAGGAGATCCTGGATAAGTTCCTGGCCCACGAGGCAGACGTCCTCATCGGAACCCAGATGATCGCCAAGGGCTTGGACCTCCCTTTGGTTACCCTGGTTGGGGTGATCAATGCCGACATCAGCCTCCACCTGCCCGACTTTCGAGCCAGCGAACGAACCTTCCAGCTTCTCAGCCAGGTAGCAGGTAGAGCGGGGCGAGGAGCGCTCGCCGGGCATGTCATCGTTCAGAGCTACGCCCCTGAGCACTATGCCATCGCCTGTGCGGCAAAACATGACTATAGCTCCTTCTATGAGCAGGAGATCTCACTCCGCCGCCAGTATGAAACCCCTCCTTTCAGCCGATTGGTGCGCCTTGTTTACACCAACCCCAATAACGCCCTATGCCAAAGGGAGGCCCAGAGAATGCATCAGCTCCTCAAGGAGGAGAGGGACTCTTGGGGCCTGGGAATTTCCCTCATCGGGCCCTCCCCCGCCTTTATCCCCAGGGTGCGAGGCCGCTTTCGCTGGCAGATCATTCTTCGGGGCGATGATCCAGCCCGTCTTCTCGCTCAGGTGCCCATCCCCCAAGGGTGGATCATAGACATCGACCCGGTGAGCCTTCTTTGACAAGGAAGCGCCTTCTCGCTATAATCTTAATCGCTGTCCCACCTTAAAAAATATGCCAAAAATCGGGGAAGAATCAATGGCGGTCCTTCCTATGATCCTTTATCCTGACCCGTCGCTTCGCAAAAAATCGAAGAGGGTGAGAAATATCGATGGCTCTATCCAGCGACTCATCGATGACATGGTGGAGACCCTGC
>JBHIBU010000014.1:0-13674 GCA_046759245.1 Dehalococcoidia bacterium
TATTCCTTACAGCCAATGTAGGTGAAAGAACACCCATTGTTTGTACCTCCTTTTAGCCTTTCAGTCCTCGACCCGGATGAAGTTTGAGACCTCCTTCACCACCTCAAGTCGCTCGATCTCCGCCAGCGCCTTTTGTATGGCGCTCTCCCTTGCGGGGTGGGTCATAATCACGATCTCCGCCACCTGGGCAGCGACATCGGTCTCCTTCTGGATCACCGAGGAGATGCTGATCAGGTTATCGCCCAGGATTTTTGATATCTGCGCCAGCACGCCGGGGCGGTCTTGGGTGCTCATCCTGATATAATATCGGGTCTCGATCTGGGAGATGGGCTTTATCCGCTTTGTGGGGTCCAGCCTGAGGCTGGGGCTGATGCTCACCCCCAGGTTGATCCTCTGCGCCAGATCGATGACATCGGCGACCACGGCGCTACTGGTGGGCAGGGCGCCGGCTCCCTGCCCGTAGAAGATAACCCTGCCCACCAGGTCGCCCTCCACCTGAACCGCATTGAAGACGCCATCCACCTTGGCCAGGAGGAGGTCTTGGGGAATAAAGACGGGGTGGACGCGAACCTCGATGGAGCCATCCCGCTCCTTGGCGATGGCGAGGAGCTTTATGGCATAGCCCAGCTCCCGGGCATAGCGGAAGTCGCGGGATGAGAGGCGTGAGATGCCCTCATGATAGACATCATCGGGGCCAACCTCGGTATGAAAGGCCAGGGTAGCCAAAATGGCAAGCTTATAGGCGGCATCGATGCCCTCGATATCGTTTGTCGGGTCGGCTTCGGCGTAACCCAGCTTCTGGGCTTGCTTTAGAGCGGAGGAGAAATCAAGCCCCTCGGCAGCCATTCGGGTGAGGATATAGTTTGTGGTGCCGTTGATGATGGCATGGATCGCCGAGATCTCGTTGGCGAGGAGGTCCTGCTTGAAGGGAGCGATTAAGGGGATGCCCCCACCCACGCTGGCCTCATAAAGGATGTCCACCCCTTTCTCTTTTGCCAGGGAAAGGAACTCGGGGAAATGCTTGGCCATGACCTCCTTATTGGAGGTGACAACGTGCTTCCCCCTCCCCATGGCCTCTTTTATGAAATCAAAAGCGGGGCGCTCGCCGCCGAGAGCCTCGATTATTATATCGATCTCCGGGTCGCCTATAACCTCTGCCGCGTCGGTGGTAAAGAGATGGGGCTCCATCTTCGAAGCGCGTGTCTTGGCCAGGTCACGCTCCAGTATCTTCCTCAGGCGCAGCGGACAGCCCACCTGGGTGGCGATAGCCTCCGCCCTCTCCGTTAGCGCCCTGGCTACACCACCGCCAACCACGCCCAGCCCCATCAAACCGATGCCTATGCTTTCCTTTCTCCCCACTTGGCATACCTCCCTAACTGATCTGCCTCATGGCCCATTGATATATTTCCTCCAGATCGACGTTGAGGTTGCGCTCCACCTTCTGCTTCCTCTCCTCCTCGAGCCAGCTCCCAAAGGCTATTACCCCAAGCTGCTCTCTCGCATCCTGGGCAAGGAGCCTATTGTCCACCTTCTCCAGCACCCAGATTAGCCAATAGCCCTGCTCGGTGGAAACGGGCTCGCTCAAGGTGCCCGGCTCAAGGCTGAAGGCAATATCATCTAATTCCTTAGCCATAAGCCCCGCGGGGAACCAACCCATGTGGCCGCTGATCTCCCTGTCCCTAGATGCCGAATCTAGGGACACCTCCTGAGCTATGTCGGCGAAATCCTCCCCGCCCTCCAGCCTCTCGATCACCGTTTCCGCCTCCTCCTCAGTAGCCACCAGGATTCCGTGCACATGAACCTGTAGCGCCGCCTCGGGCACCTGGTCGCTCAGGTAGTCTTCAAGTTTGGGTTGCAAAAGCTCCGTCGCCAAAAAACGGCGAAACTCCTCGTCGGAAAGCTGAAGACCTGCCAGTATCTGCTGATAGAGCTGCTCAAAATCCTCCTCGCTTTGGGGCTCGTCCCTCGTGGCCACCAGTTCCCTGATCTGCTGGTCTATCTCATCAGCGCTGACACCGATCCCAAAGGCGGCCGCACCCTGCCTCATCAGCTCGTCGTCCTCCAACTTTGAGAGAGGCGCTTGCGGAGAGCTCCCGGAAGGGAAATATAAGCGAAGCACATTGAGATAGTCAGTCGCGTAAAAACGTTGCCCCCCTACTGTGGTCAGCAACTGCCCCGGCGGGGCAATCACCGTAGCATAGATGCCAGCAACAACAATTCCTATGACCACGGCGATGATCAGCACGCCAATGGCGACGGTGATGCGCCGCCTTCGCCTCTCCTGCTGCCATCGGGCAAGGCGACGCCTGGTGACCTCCCGCTTGGGCGGCGCCCCCCTTTTCTTCGCCAAATCAAGCTCCCTTTTCGCCCTGAAGGTGCACCAGGGTAATTTAGCTTTGTGAGGATGCTATTGAAGAGGCCTCAAGGTTGAAAGATTCTTTCTCGCAAGCCCACGCCACCGCTCTTGCGGATGTGGTCTGGGGTAAAGGGCAATAGGGCAAGATGCCGCGCCCTCTTCACCGCCACCGCCAACGCCCGCTGGTGCTTGGCACAGGTACCTGTCTTGCGACGAGGCTCGATCTTCCCCCGATCCGAAATATAGCGGGTAAGCAACGAGGGGCTCTTATAATCGATAGCTTCGACCTTAGCAGTGCAGAAGGCACAGACCTTGCGCTTGGGTATATACCTCCTGCCCCCTCTAACCCCAGTTTTAGCTTTCGACCTCTGGGACCTTGAAGTCAATTTTCTAGGCATTCGGTAAGTTTCCCCCTGTCAAAGTGAATTTTTAGAAGGGGAGCTCCTCCGGCTGTATCTCTTCCCCCTCACCAGCCTCAGCCTCCTCAGGAAGCGGGGCGACTCCAGGGCGATCGAGGAAAATCACCCTGTTGGCCACGATCTCGTTTCGAAAGCGTCTCTGCCCATCCTGACCCTCCCAGGTATGGGTCCTCAGTCTCCCCTCAACATAGGCCCTCCGACCCTTGGAGAGGAACTGATTGCAGGTCTCGGCAAGCTTGCTCCAGGTGACCACAGTGAACCATTCCGTCTCTTGCCTTCTTTCCCCCTCAGAGGTTACATAGGTTCGCGTAGTGGCGATGCGAAAGGAGGTAACGGGATTTCCACTGGAGGTAAAGCGCATCTCGGGGTCGGTGCCAAGGTTTCCGATCACTGTAACTTTGTTCAAACTCGCCATTTCACCGCGCTCCTTTCAAGAATAGTCCTTTAGTCGCCTAACCTTACCAGCAAATGACGCAAGAGCTCTTCAGGGATCACCAAGCTTGCTTCGAGGTCGGCGGTCAACCCGGGTTCCATTTTGAACTGGGTCAATACGTAGTTCCCCTCCATGAAATTCTTTATCGGGTAGGCAAGCTTCCTTCTACCCCATTGATTCACCTCAGTAATGGAACCACCCCTTTCAGTGATAAATCGACTTATCTTTTCCAGCGTGCCAGGGATTTCCTCCTCGGCGACCTCTGGGCTGATGACCACTACTAGCTCGTAGTCGCGCAAACAATTACCTCCATTTTCCGCCATTATAGCATGAAAAAGGCGCTGGCAACAACTAACCCAGCCCGGGCACCGGGAAACGACGGGAAATCTCCTCCACCCCTTGGCGCACCTCGTTATATACCTTCTCGTCACCGATATTGGTGAGAACCTTGACGATGAGCTGAGCAATACGCTTCATTTCATCGGGGCCAAAGCCACGGCTGGTTACCGCGGGGGTGCCCAGCCTGATACCACTGCCGACCTGGGGGGGACGAGAATCGAAGGGGATAGCATTCCTATTGACGATGATCCCCACCGCCTCAAGGGCTTCCTCAGCTTGCTTGCCTGTTATCCCTGTCAGGGAGAGGTCGATGAGAACGAGATGGTTGTCCGTTCCCCCGGAGACGATACGAAACCCCCCTCCCTCAAGCTCGGCGGCCAAAAGCTGGGCGTTTTCCACTACGGCGCGCTGATAGCTTACGAACTCCGGCTTCATCGCCTCGCCAAAGGCAACCGCCTTGGCTGCGATGGCATGCATCAAGGGACCGCCCTGGGTCCCAGGGAAGACCGCCTCGTCGAGGCGGGAGGCAACCCCAGACTTTGAGAGGAGGAAGCCACCGCGGGGTCCTCGCAATGTTTTATGGGTGGTGGAGGAGACTATTTCAGCATAGGGAACGGGGGTGGGGTGCACCCCAGCGGCAACGAGCCCAGCGATGTGAGCCATATCCACCATAAGCCTGGCCCCAGCAAGATCGGCGATGTGGCGGAATCGCTCAAAGTCGATGACCCTGGGATAGGCGCTGGCACCAGCAACGATAAGCTTGGGCCTGTGCTCCAGGGCCAGCCTCTCGACCTCATCGTATTCCAGGCGCTCCGTCTCCCTGTCGACCCCATAGGGGATGAAGCGATAGAATCTTCCGGAGAAATTGACCGCGCTGCCATGGGTGAGGTGCCCACCATGGGCTAACTTCATCGCCAGCACCGTGTCTCCGTGATCCAACAGGGTGACGTATGCCGCCATATTCGCCTGAGCGCCGCTGTGGGGCTGGACATTGGCATGTTCGGCCCCAAAAAGCTGCTTTGCCCGCTCCCTGGCCAGCTCCTCCACCAGGTCAACCTCCCCGCATCCCGCATAATAGCGACGGGAGGGGTAGCCCTCGGCATACTTATCGCTGAGCACTGAGCCCTGGGCCTCCAGAACTGCCCTCGAGGCGTAGTTCTCGGCGGCGATAAGCTCGATATTCCGCCTCTGCCGTCTCTCCTCCCGGCGAATGGCCTCAGCAACCTCTGGATCGCTCTGGCTCAAGTCACTCATGCACTACACCTCAAAAAAGAAAGCCACCCAATCTCCCGGCGTGGCTCTTCGATCCCTTGACTGTTCCGCTGCTCTTCCCCGTAATAAGCTTTACCACCCCGATGCCCTATCCAACTTTCTCTTCCAGCGCTAGTTTAGCCCACCACCCTCACCCTGTCAACAACCCGCCTTTTGCTCGGCGATCTCGATGAGGGCGAGGAGACCCCCCGAGACCAAGGAATGCCCCCCCAGGATGACCGGGATCGGAGCCTCCAGGGCTGCCTGGGTAAACTCACGAACCAAGGGATCATCTATCCTCTGCGGCTGC
This sequence comes from Dehalococcoidia bacterium, assembly GCA_046759245.1. Lineage (GTDB taxonomy): Bacteria > Chloroflexota > Dehalococcoidia > E44-bin15 > E44-bin15 > JBHIBU01. The sequence goes on from JBHIBU010000014.1 coordinate 5,109, forward strand.
CCCAGGTCGGAATAGAAGCGGTCGGAAAGGGAGGGCTCAAGCCCGAGATGGCTGAAGATCACCCTGGAGTCGATGAAGGCGGCACCGCCCAGTTGGGCCAAACTTTCGAAGAAGCGATGGGGCGTCACCTGCGCCAGATAGAAGCCGAGGATGGAGCGAACCTCGCCGCGCCGATCACGCCCATCGGTGCGCAGGCCACGCTCCTCGGCAAGGAGGCGCACGCGGCAGGCGGTCTCACACTCCAGTTGGGACCAAACATAACTGCCCACACGCCCCGCCACCAGGACCTCGGCGTTCTGGTCGGCGAAGAGACTCATCGCCCTCTCCAGGCGAGAGGTATCGAGCTCCAGCCTTTGAAGATAGCGTTGGATGTGGCCACCAAGATCGGGGTGAAGCTTAAGGACAAAGAGATCTGTGGGGGTATCCACGTCAAACTGATAACAGGCGGTGCGCGGCAGGGAAACCTCGCTCAAGCCAGCCTGACGGACCAAAAGTTGGGCCAGGGGATTATCTGTGACCGGGAGGTCGATGGCATCTATCGCTTTCCCTGGGGTGAAGGCAACAATATCGGCGGAGAAGAGATTGTTGGTGATCACCGTATTTTGGGAGGAGGAGAGCTGCTGGGCAAGGGCACCCAGGTCAGGGGATGAGAGCAGGGGAAGGCTGCCCCCACCGATATAAAAGGGCCTTTCGACCTTGTGCCTGTTGATAACCTCTCTCAGCTTGTGGCCGAAATGAAAAGGGCCTCTGCTGAACTCGACTACTACAGAGGGATCGACCCCGCCCAGCCCCCTGATGCCGCTGACCAGGATAACCCTATCGAAGGCACCGCTCCTCTGAGCCCGCTCTATGGTATCCTGGGCAATGGCACGATGGGCCCCGGCGACCATCTCCGCCACAGGACTGCCGCCAATGCCGCCGAGGAAAAGGATGAGAGCGGGACCCTCTGCCACCTTCTCAAACCTCTCTGGCCACCGTCAGGCCCCAGACCGAGCTAGCACCTGCCGCTTTCAGGGCTAGGGCACAGGAGTTGAGGGTTGCTCCAGAGGTGCATACATCGTCGATGAGGAGGATACGTTTCCCCGCTAACTGTTGACCGCGGCAGAAAAAGGACTGGTCCACGTTGCTTTGGCGCTCCTCAGCGCTTCTCATTTTTGTCTGGGGAGGGGTGTTTCGGAGGCGAACCAGCGATCCCTCAGCCACCGGCAGAGAGGAAAGCTTGCCCAGCTCCCTGGCCAAGAGCGAGGACTGATTATAGCCCCGCTGGCGCAGCCTGCGGCGGTGAAGGGGCACAGGAACCAACACATCGATGGGCAAGGGGTTGGCCAACAAATATTCCTCCATTAGCTGAGCGAGAGGGGCAGAGAGAGCTTTCACATTTTTGTACTTAAAGTGAAGAATCGCTTGGCGCATCGCCCCCTCAAAGCGGAAAAGGGAGCGAATACCCTCGATGTCCATTGACTGATTTTCGCAGCCCGCACAGAGGGTCCCAAAAGAGATTGGCTTGCCACACCTGATGCATAAGGGCGGGATGAGGCGAGAAAGCGATGATTGACAGGAAGGGCAAAGAAAGCTCCCCCTCACCCCACAACCAACACACCAGGGAGGAAAGAGGAGGTCAAGAACCATCCCTTTAAGCTGATCCAGTTGAGCGATCAAATTCACAGGAAAAAAGGAACCCACTTCCCCCAGTATTAAGCAAAGGGCTTTTGTAGTTAGCGCAACCTGGGGGTGTGCCCTGCACCGCTGAGGACGGGCTCGTTCACATAAAGATCGCCATTTCTGATCTTTATGTTGAAGCCACATTCAGGACTGGTACAAACCCATGCCTTGTAATGGATGGGCGCCCCCTGGCTACCGAAGTCAGACAGGGGGACCAGATCGCCCTCCTTACACTTCTGGCATTTGGGGAAAGCAAAGTTCTCCAAGAGCCACCTCCCTACCAAGAATTAACGTGGTGCAGTATACACTAAAGATGGGACGTTGGCAAGCCACTTTCCAGTTGAATTGAGGAGATGCGACTATAAATGGCACCCTTTGGGGTCAGCCTGCTCCTCATCAGGCTGATCTCAGCAACATCGAAAGGAATCTCCCCTTCGAATTTGGTGGACACCATTAGCTCCCCTAACCTCCGCCGCTCACCAGGAGAAGCCCTCTCCCTGAGGCGACCCAGGGTTAAATGTGGGGTGAAGGAGCGGGATTCCATGGAGAAACCGAGGGCAAGGAGGGCTTGGTCAATGCCCCTTTGTAGGGTGGCAAGCTTCTCCACCTCCCCCTTTATGGCCGCCCAGATAACCTGGGGTCGCTGAAAATTGGGGAAGGCACCCAGCCCGCCCAGCTCCAGGCGAAAGGGGGATGCACCCTCCGCCGCCGAGGTGATCGCCTGCACTATCTGGGGCACCCCATCTTCGGCGATGTTTCCCAGAAACTTCAGGGTGAGGTGAACGCCATCGGGGTGAACCCACTTCACGTAGGGATGCTCATCCGGCCTTAGCCTATTTTGCAAAGAGGAAAGGCCGGCCTTGACCGGGTCGGGTAACTCAATGGCGATAAAGGCTCGAATCTGTTCCATTATAAGCCGAGAATCCTTTTTGCATTCCCCCCCAGGATCAAACCCTCAGCCTCCTCCCCCAGGTTTAGCGAACGAACCTGCCTCACGATCCTGCCTTGAGAGATCAGCGGGTAGTCGCTGCCGAAAAGGATTTTGTCGACCCCGACGATCTCAGCGACGTGCCTGAAGATCTCTGGCTGGTAAAGGAAGGGCGAGGCTGCGGTATCGAAGAAGACATTCTCTAAAGCTTTACCTACCTCTGGCATCAAGGCGTAGAAAGGCAGGCCACCACCCCAGTGGGCGCAGACGATGGGGATTTGGGGGGAGTTGCAGATAAATCGATAAAGCATGTCAAGGGTGACATTCCCCTTCCCCGAATATTGGTGCCCCACAGGCTCAGAGGAGTGGGTGAGCAGGATCAATCGCAGGCGCTGCGCCGCCTCGACCACGGGCCGCATTATATCCTTGTCCCCCAGGTCGAACCCTTGAATATCGGGTCTCAGCTCCCCGATGCCCCTGATCCCACCCCGGGCGCAGCGCTCCATCTCGGCGACGGCCGCCTCCCCTGCCCCTGGCTGGATGGCGCAAAAGCCCACCAGGCGGTCTGGGTAGCGGGAGGCCGCCTCCATGATATAGTCGTTGGTCTCCAGGCATAGCTCGTGGTCCGTCCAGCCGATGTTGAGGATGAGGGAAAGGTCGATGCCCTCACGGTCCATACTGGCGATGAGCTCCTCAGCGGTGGCCAGCTTGGTCTCGGGATCAGAGTAGAGATGGGCAAAGCAGGGGTCGTGCCCCAGGTATCCTCCCCGATTCTCCCTTATCCCAGGCGAGAAGATATGGGTGTGAAAATCTACGATCACGCCTTAGATTTTAGGGCAGATTTCGGCTACGGTCAAGGAATCTATAGACAAGAAATTCGAGTCACTGTATAATAGCCTGACGAGGCGAGGGGGTATAAATTGCCTTCATCAAAGCGGCGTCTCAATAAAAAATCCGCGCTTGCAGCCTCGGCAAAAAGCGTCTCGGCCGAGGCTACTTCGTCTAAAGAGGTAGCATTAGCGTTGCCCCTCTCCATAGAGGAAATGGAGGGGAAGGCGAAGACGCTGCGCCGCCACATCATCGCCATGACAGCAAAGGCGAGCAGCGGTCATCCCGGGGGCTCTCTCTCTGCAGCGGAGATCGTCACTGCCCTTTTCTTCAACCACCTGCGCCATGACCCATCGCACCCTCGCTGGCCCGATCGCGACCGATTTGTGATAAGCAAGGGTCATGCCGCACCCCTGCTCTATGCGGCGCTGGCAGAGGCGGGCTACTTCCCTTTCGAGGAGCTGTCGACCCTGAGGCAACTGGACAGTCGCCTGCAGGGTCATACCGATATGAGCACCACCCCAGGGGTGGAGATGTCCTCTGGTGCTTTGGGGCAGGGGCTGTCCTTCGGCATCGGCATCGCACTTGCCGCCGGCCTCGACCGTCGAGACTATCGGGTATATGTTCTCCTGGGGGATGGCGAGTGCGACGAGGGGCAGGTATGGGAGGCAGCGATGGCTGCCGCCCACTTCAAATTGGACAACATCGTTGCCATCGTCGATCGCAACCGCCAGCAGATCGATGGCTGGACCTACGAGGTCATGGATACCGAGCCCCTCGCCGAGAAGTGGCGCTCCTTCAGGTGGCACACCATCGAGGTCAATGGGCACGACCTCTCCCAGATAATCGCCGCCCTTGGCGAGGCGAAGCTGGTGAAGGGGAAGCCCACAGCGATTATGGCCCACACCACCAAGGGAAAAGGGGTCAGCTTCATGGAGAACAACCTGGAATTTCATGGCCGGGCGCCCAGCCCCGAAGAGGCAGAGAGGGCGCTCAAGGAGCTGGAGTGATGGCTTGGGAGATGTCCACCAGGGAGGCCTATGGGAATGCCCTGGTCGAGCTGGGCAAAGAGAACAAAGACATTGTGGTGCTGGATGCCGACCTCTCCCGCTCTACGATGACCCGCTTTTTCGCCAGGGAATTTCCGGAGCGATTCTTCGATTGTGGCATCGCCGAGCAGAACATGATGGGCATTGCCGCTGGCCTCGCCGCCTCAGGGAAGACCGTCTTCGCCAGCACCTTCGCCGTCTTCGCCGCTTCCCGCTGCTATGACCAGGTTCGCATGTCCATCGCCCAGCCCCGCCAGAACGTGAAGATCGTGGCCAGCCACGGCGGCATCACCGTGGGGGAGGATGGCTTCTCTCACCACTCCATTGAAGACCTGGCGCTCTTTTGCTCCTTCCCCGGCTTCACCGTGATCGTCCCCGCCGATGCCATCGAGGCGACTCAGGCGGTGAGGGCGGCAGCCAATACCTACGGACCCTTCTATGTCAGGCTCAGCCGCCCCAGAACACCCCCGGTCTACAGCGATGATTATCGCTTCGTGCTGGGCAAGGCGGTGATGATGAGGGCGGGATGGGATGCCACCGTCATCGCCTGTGGCCTGATGGTGGCAAAGGCGCTTCAGGCTGCCTCCGCTCTGGCGCGGGAGGGGATCGAGTGCCGTGTGGTGAACATGCCCACCCTCAAGCCCATCGATGAGGAGGCCATCGTCAGGGCAGCCGAAGAGACGGGCGCCATTTTAACTGCGGAGGAGCACCTTCAGCACGGTGGATTGGGGAGCAGGGTGGCTCAGGTGGTGGCCCAACGCCGTCCCGTGCCCATGTCCTTCCTCGCCATAAAGGACTTCTACTCCTCTTCAGGAAAGGCGGAGGAACTCCTTGAGGTGCACGGGCTAACCGTGGAGGGGATCCAGGAAGAGGTGCGCTCGCTGCTTTTTGACTAAGGGTTAAGGTCTGACCTGGCCGCTGCCCATGATAACCCACTTGTAGGTCGTTAGCTCTTTTAGCCCCATGGGACCGCGGGCGTGAAACTTCTGGGTGCTGATTCCCACCTCAGCCCCCAATCCGAATTGCCCGCCATCGGTGAAGCGGGTGCTGGCGTTGACATAGACGCAGGCGGCATCAACCTCCTCCAGAAAGCGCATCGCCGCCGAATAGTCCTCGGTGATGATGGCCTCGGAATGCCCCGAGCCATAGCGGGCGATGTGCTCCAGCGCCTCGTCCAGGGAATCGACGACCTTTATCGCCGCAATTAGTGCCAGAAATTCTTTACCCCAGTCCCCTTCGGATGCTGAAGCAACCTTAAAGTTCGAAAAAAGCACCTTCAGCGCCCGCTCATCGCAGTGCATCTCCACCCCGGCCTCGGCCCACTCCCTGGCGATGAGGGGCAAGTAGCGCTCCGCGATGTCACTATGAACGAGGAGGGCGTCAAGGGCGTTGCAGACGGTGGGGCGCTGCACCTTGGCATTGTAGGCGATGGCAACCGCCTTATCCAGGTCGGCGCTGCTATCGACATAGGTATGGCAAACGCCCACGCCACTGGCGAGCACGGGCATGGTGGCATTCTCGGCGACCATTGCCACCAGCTCCTCGCCGCCACGAGGGATGATGAGGTCGATGGTCTCCTTCATCTTTAGCATGTGATTGACCAGTGCCCGCTCTGTGGACTCGATAAACTGCACCGCCCCCTGGGGCACCCCGGCCGCCTCAGCGGCCTCCTTTATCACCTGGGCCAGGGCAGCATTGGAGCGCAGCGCCTCCTTGCCCCCGCGCAGGATCACCGCATTGCCCGATTTCAGGCACAGGGTGGAGGTGTCCACAGTGACATTGGGGCGGCTCTCATAGATGACCCCGATAACCCCCAGGGGGACCCTCCTCCTCTCGATGCGCAGGCCATTGGGCAGGATCCTGGTATCGAAGCTCTCGCCCACGGGGTCGGCGAGGGAGGCCACGGTGGTCACATCCTGAGCCGTCGCTTGAAGGCGGGCCGAGGTAAGGAGCAGACGATCGAGCATGGCCTCGTCCATGCCGCCGGCCCTGGCCTCCTCGCAGTCGAGGCGATTGGCATCGAGGATCTCCCCCTCCCTGGAGATGAGGCTCTCAGCGATATTGATTAGGGCCTTGTTCTTCACCTCGGTGGGCAGGTGAGCCAGCTTTCGAGATGCAGCCTTAGCTGCCTTCCCCTTTACTTCCAGCTCCTCGATGGCGGATTGCATTTTCCTCCTCCTGAGACATTCTCCGGTGTAAACTCACGAAAATGTGCGAAAAAATGTGCAAACTTGGCACCAGGGGCCGAAATTTGACGAAACGTGATGGCAATGCGCCACAAATCACTTGACAACTCGTCCTAGAACGCCTAAACTGTATCATAGCTCGTATGGCGAATCGTGGCCCCAGCGTGGTCGCATGCTTGAGTTTAGGGTGTTGGAGCCCTAGCAAAAACATCCTCAAGCTAGCCATGTGAGCTTTTTTTACCTATCTGAATGTCCACTCGTCCTCTATTTTCTGTCTCGCAACATGCCAATAAGCACTATTGCCCCTTTCATATTTTAGCCAAGTTGCTCCAGCAAACATGTCCATCGCTTGCAAGATATTATTCTCGTGCGAATAGTCGAAGCGAATGTCTTTAATTTTGTCCTCCCTTGGCGGCATTTTGAGCTCACCGAGAAGGTATTGCTGATCTAGACGGACGCCTGGTTCAGAAAGCTTCGCCCCGTCAATTATTACACGGGCATTGTGGATACTGCCCCAGTCGTACCTGAGCAACATTTTTGTAAAATAGTTACGAAAATATTTGGCATTGCTGCGCAGTGTAGGTGACCATATCACTCGTTTGTCCACAATTATAGAGCTCACGGAAAAAGGATAGGAGGCGACAGCTTCGAAAAAAGCCATTCGCCGTTTATAACTAAGGTCACTGAAATGAAATTCCCTATGGGGTGCCATCCTAAGCTCAGCCCTCAGGACATCTATACGGCGATCCAGGGATTTCGGGTCTTCAATAAGCAATACGCAAACCACATAAAATAGTGATGAACCACGCCTAAATTTGAAACCCTCATCCCCTGACGCGTCAACAAAGGCATACATTCTAACTGCTCATATTGTGTGCCTACCACCCATCATAGCACCACCAGGTTATTTTTGTGCACCACCTCGTCGCCGTATCCGTAGCCGAGGAGGCTCTCGATCTTGTCGGAGCGAGCGCCCTTGATAATGGCGATCTCTTTTGAGCTATAGTTCGATATGCCGCAGGCGATCCTTTCGCCCTGGGCGTCAACGATGTTCACCGCATCGCCACGCTCGAAATCCCCCTCCACCTCCCTGATGCCCGCGGGGAGCAGGCTCTTACTCTGTTCCTTTAAGGCAATTACTGCGCCAGGATCGATCACCAGCCTCCCCCTGGCGCCAAGCCCGGTGAGCATCCAGCGCTTTCTGCTCTCCATCTTGCTGGTGGCCGGGGGAAAGAGGGTGCCGATCGATTCACCGACCACCAGCCTTAAAAGGACATCCCGCTCCCTGCCATCGGCGATGATCACCGTGGCACCGGAGGCAGTGGCCAGCCTTGCCGCCTGAATCTTGGTGCCCATGCCCCCGCTGCCTCGACCTCTGGTGCCGCCAGCGAGGCGCTCGATCCCCTCATCGATTTTGTCCACCCGAGGGACAAGATGGGCGCTCTCGTCCTTTGCCGGGTCTGCGCTGAAGAGCCCGGCGATATCGCCAAGGAGCACCAGCAGGTCGGCATCCACCAGATTGGTCACCATGCCGGAGAGATTATCATTATCGCCAAAGGTGACCCCCTCAAGCTCATCCACAGCGACCACATCGTTCTCATTGACGATGGGCACCACCCCAAGCTCGAGGAGGGCGAGAAGGGTGTTTCTGGCGTTGAGGTAGCCCAGGCGGTCGGAGAGGTCGGCCTTGGTTAAGAGGGTCTGGGCCACGGTGATGCCATGCCAGCCGAAGAGCTGCTCGTAGCAGTGCATCAGGGCGTTCTGCCCCACCGCAGCCATCACCTGGCGGAAGGGGATGTCCTTGCGCTCCTTGGCGAGCCCCAGCTTTTGCCTGCCGGCGGCGATAGCTCCGGAGGAGACGATGATCACCTCCAGGCCCTGATGATGAAGCCTTGCCACCTGACCCACCAAGG
>JBHIBU010000015.1:0-13486 GCA_046759245.1 Dehalococcoidia bacterium
AATAATCGATGCCCATATACACACCTACCAAAGCCCTGAGATCGGCCTACAAGCAAAGGAGGGGGATACCCATACAGATTACTGTGGCACTATAGATGAGTTACTTAACATAATGGAGAAGTCTGGGATATCCAAAGCGGTGATGATGAATATGACGCCTGTGGCGGGCATGAGGGATCTCGCGCTATCGCAGCTCCCCGAGGCGCTATCGGAGGAGCAACGCCGAGAGGCTGAAACGGAGATCGACCTGAGAATGATCCAGAGGCTGGAGCGGCGCAACCTCTGGACCTGCGAGGTAGCGAGGGAGAACCCCTGCCTTGTTCCCTTCATCGGCCTCGATCCGATCATGAGCCCCGAGCTAATGAGGAAGGAGATTTTGGACAAGGTGAGAAACCAGGGGGCAAAGGGGATCAAGTTTCAAGGCGCGGTGCAACGCTTTTATCCCTACGACCGGAGGCTATGGCCGGCCTATGAGACCGCCGCCGAGCTGGGTCTACCTGTGCTCTTCCATTCAGGGGGGATGGGGCCGGAGGCGCAGTTTGCACTGCCCCAGCATTTCGAGGAGGTGGTTTCTCGCTTTCCTCAACTCACCGTGGTGTTGGCTCATCTGGGATGGGGCTTTTGGCAACAGTCCATCAGCCTCGTCCAGAGTTGCCCCAATGTCAACTTCGACTGTTGTGCCGTCATTGCGGTAACTGAGGATGAGGGAGGGTTGTCGGACAAGGATTTGTTATCTATGATCAGGGAGATCGGTGCCCAGCGGGTGTTATTCGGCTCCGATTACCCCTGGTTTGATCCCGTTCAAGGCGTTCAGCGCCTTTCAAGATTAGACCTTACAGAGGAGGAGAAACGCCTCATCTTCAGCGAGAACGCGATAAGAATCTATGAAATCTGATATACTGTTCTACGTCCAGGTTAACGAAGTTTCATTTTAAGGGGGTCGCCATGGCAGAGGTATACTTTTTCGATTATGCCAAAGAGGAAAATTTTTTGCGCGGAATTGCTGGGCTTTTCACGCAGTCAGCCATGGTGAAGATAATACCGCAGGAAGGGTCGGTAGCGATGAAGCTACATATGGGTGAGCTGGGGAACATCACTTATATAAGGCCTATATTTGTCAGAAGGGTTGCCGATCTGATTAAGAGGGCAGGTGGCAAGCCTTTTGTGACTGACACTACTGCTCTCTATCCCGGAGGAAGAAGTACCCCAGATAAGTATCTGGCTACCGCCGCCTCCAATGGTTTCGTTGAGGCCAGCATCGGAGTCCCCGTAGTGATAGCTGATGGGGAGGGAGATGAAGGTGTTGCTGTGCCTGTTGCCAGCCCTGTGGAGGGTTGTGAACTGAAGGAGATCAGGGTCGCCTCCAAAATATACCATGCCCACAGCTTGGTCGTTCTGTCCCACTTCAAAGGTCATGCACAGACAGGCTTTGGCGGGGCTATCAAGAATCTGGCCATGGGCTGTGTAACCAAGGCGACCAAAGGAGCACAGCATAGTGTGACCATCCCTATGCTTGATGAGTCCCAATGCGATGGATGCGGTATCTGCGTTGAGACATGCCCATCGCAATCTTTGTCCTTGGAGAACGGAGAGCTGAAGCGCGATCTGAAACTTTGCCAGGGTTGCAGCACCTGCCTCTTTAGTTGCCCTTCTGATGCCCTCTATTGGCCTCCAGGGGCCAAGGAGCAGCTTCAGGTTAATGTGGCTCATGCAGCTTCCGCAGTGCTGGAAAATTTCAAAGAAAAGGTAGGATTCATAAACTTCCTTCAGGATGTGACGCCGCACTGTGATTGCGCTGCCCCTTCAGGGAGGCCCATAGTCCAAGATGTGGGCATCTTAGCCTCCCTGGACCCGGTAGCGATCGATAAGGCTTCCTTGGACCTAATAGATCAAGCGCCGGTGATTTTGAGCCCTACCCCGGCAAGCCCACCTGATTTGTTGGGGAGAATGCAAGGTACGGATAGCCTGGTCCAGCTCAAAACAGCGGAGAGACTGGGGTTAGGGAGCCTGGAGTATCGATTGGTCACCCTTTAGATAGCTTGAATGTTAGGCCTGAGGGAATAAAGTAGCTAGAGGGCGTTACCTGGGGGATTTTACTGTGCCCAGGCTATTCAGACCTGGCGAAAGGGGTGATGCGTATGGACTTCCGATTTAGCGCGGAGGAGGAAGCATTCCGCAGGGAGGTCTGTGAGTTTCTGGATAGGGAGATCCCGGAGAGGTGGAGGGAGCTTGGCTACGGGGGTTGGGGGGTATGGGAGGAGACCGATGAGTCTTGGGCTATCACCAAGGCCTGGAATCGTAAGCTGGGGGAGAAGGGATGGCTCGCCCTGTCCTGGCCTACGGAGCATGGCGGCCAGGCTCGCTCCCTGATCGAACAGCTTATCCTCGATGAAGAGATGTCCTACCAGGGGACGCCAACAGGCATAGAGACGGTGATGACCATCGGTTGGGTATGCCCCACCATCATGATTTTCGGCACCGAGGAGCAGAAGAGGGACTATCTGCCCAGGGCTGCCAAAGGGGATATAGTCTTTTGCCTAGGCTATAGTGAACCTGGGGCTGGTTCCGACCTGGCGGGGCTGCAAACCCGCGCCGTGGCGGATGGCGACGTATATGTGATAAATGGGCAAAAGATCTTCACCACTGTAGCCCACCGCGCCGACTACTGCTGGCTGGCGGCGAGAACCGACCCCGATGTCCCCAAGCATAAAGGGGTCAGCATGTTTGTAGTCGATATGAAAACCCCAGGGATCACGGTGCGTCCCTTAATAAACATGCTCGGCTCTCATTCCTTCAACGAGGTCTTCTTTGACGATGTGCGTATCCCCAAGGAGAACCTAGTGGGGGAGAAGAACCGAGGCTGGTATCAGCTAGCGGTGGCTTTAGATTTTGAGCGTTCCGGCGTTGGGGTGTCTGCCGCGGCCAAGCGGATCCTGGAGGAGCTTGTGGAGTATTGCAAAGAGACGCAGTGCAATGGCGAGCCCCTGTCCCAGGACCCTGTAATTCGGCACAAGCTTTCGGAGAGGGCGGTGGAGATCGAGGTCAACCGGCTGATCTGCTACCGGGTCACGTGGATGCAGAGCAAGGGGATCATCGCTAACTATGAGGCCTCCATGGGAAAGCTACTTGGTAGCGAACTGCTCCATCGCCTCGCTAATACCGGGATGCAGATCTTGGGGCTCCACGGGCAACTGGACCGGGGCTCTAAATGGGCACCGCTCAGGGGGAAAATAGCGCGGGCGTACTTAAGCGCCCATTCCGTAGGCATCGGTGGTGGCACTTCCGAGATCCAGAGGAACATCATCGCGATGAGGGGGCTAGAGCTACCTAGGGAATGATCCCTTCAATTCTGGAGAAGGGGGCAACGGGGTTAGTGTGTGTTAAACTAAAGTTTTTTCCCTTAAAGGGTCGGGCCTGTAACTTGCAAGGGGAGACAAATGGCCAGCGTTCAGCATAGCCAAGAGGCAAAGAACCTGGAGCATATCTTCCATCCTAGCTCTGTTGCCATCGTGGGAGCCTCACCCGATCCCGCCAACATGGCCAACTTGGTCTTCCTGTTTTGCCTGCAAAGATTCCAATTTCCGGGCCACATCTACCTGGTAGGCTCAAGGGGGGAGGAAATCTCGGGGCTACCGGTATACCGCCAGATCAGGGACATCCCTGGCCCTGTGGACCACGTTATGGTGAGCATCCCCGCCCCTTTGATCCCCCAACTCATGGAGGACTGCGTCGGTAAGGGGGTCAAATCGGCTTTCATATATAGCTCTGGCTTCAGCGAGAGCGGCGAGGAGGAGGGGATACGCCTGGAGAGGGAGATTATTCGCATCGCCAAGAAAGGGGGCCTTCGCATTATCGGGCCCAACTGCATGGGGATATACCACCCTTCTGCCAGCTTATCCTTTGGATATGACTTCCCCAGAGAGAGTGGACCTGTGGGCTACCTCTCCCAAAGTGGGGGCAACACCTTCCATCTAGTACGCTCGGCGGCGGCGCGAGGCGTTCGCTTCAGCAAGGCGATTAGCTACGGGAATGCCGCTGATCTCAATGAGGCGGATTTTTTAGAGTACTTTGCCAGCGACCCTGAAACCAAGATCATTGCCGCCTATATAGAAGGGGTGAAGGAGGGTCAGCGATTTGTCAGGGTACTTAAGGAAGCGGCCGAAGCCAAGCCAGTGATAATGCTGAAGGGCGGATGTACCGAGCCGGGAAACAGGGCAGTGGCCTCGCATACAGGTGCTTTGGCTGGCAGTGATGCCGTGTGGGACGCCCTGTTCAAGCAGGCCGGCGTGGTGAGAGTCTATGATATAGACGAGATGGTAGATGTTATCGTTACCTTCCTCCTATTGTCCCCTCCCCAGGGGCGCAGGGTGGGGATGGTGGGTATAGGTGGGGGAGCCAGCGTGCAGGGCGCTGATGAATGCGGGAGGGCTGGCATGCTCATCCCGCCCCTATCTCAAGAGATTGTAAAGAGACTGGGCCAGATATTCAGCGCCCCCGGCATTAGCTTAGGCAATCCCGTGGATTCCACTGTGCTAGATGTGAGCCCGCACCAATTTGGCGACATCCTTAGTACTGTGGCCAGCAGCCCGGACATCGACCTTTTGATCGCCCATGTAGGTGTGGAGCTAAGCCCCTTTCGGTATTATAAGCCGGAGGTTCTCGCCCAAAAGGTGGAGACCATCATAGAGGCGGGCAAAGCCTTCCCCAAGCCCCTGGCCATCGTCCTGCACACCGCCAGCAGTGGCCAATCCATGCAAACAGTGGCTGAGGTTCAACAAAATCATTTCGCCTCCGGGTTCCCCATCTACAATTCCATCGCCCGCGCCGCCAACGCCATCGGCAAGTTCCTGCAATATCACGAGAGACACCGGGCCTAGATAGACGAAGATTTGCCCTCGGCGAGCACAACGAGTATGTTAGCCTATTTTACAAAAGGCCTTTCACTTAGCTTCAACGTTTTGGCTCGTCTTCTGTTGCCCTAGCTATGCGAGTCTTGACCAAAGGCCTCTTTAGTGATAATATTCACATAGGGGGGATAAAACCCCTTAGTTAGAGATATGCCCAAAGGGGCAACCAGAAGCACATACCCTTTGAGAAGGCTATCGCAACTGGATATCTAGTCTGAGATTTTGCGTGGTTAAGCTATGGTTCCAGAAAACCAGTTCAAACCCATTATCATAGGCTTCCTCTGTACCTGGTGTAGCTATGCAGGGGCGGACCAGGCAGGGGTAAGTAGGAGGGAATATCCTCCCAATATCCTGGCGATTAGGGTCATGTGTAGCGGGAGGCTTTCCCCCCATCACATCTTCAAGGCCTTCCAGATGGGTGCCGATGGCGTGTTAGTGGCTGGCTGTCACCTCGGCGAGTGTCACTATATCAAGGGAAATTATATGACAGCGAAGCGGATCCCCGTGGTAAAGGAGCTCTTGAATTTTATCGGCCTGTCACCGCAGCGACTGAGGCTTACCTGGGTATCTGCATCTGAGGGGGATAGGTTCGCTGCTGTGGTCAGGGAATTCACCGAGCAGATCCGAGAGCTGGGGCCCTCGCCCTTGAGAGGGGTTTCTTGATGGAGGCGTTAAGGGCAAAGGTGGCCCAACTGTTGAAGGAAAAAGCTGTCTCAGGCTTCTTGGGGTTGAAATCGGAGTATGGTCATCCCTCCCCCTTCCTATTCACCGAGGAGGAGGGTCTCGACCTCCTGGTAGTAAGCGATACCAGGTATTCCCTGACTAAGCTATTACAGCGGCTGACCTCCAAATACCCCGGGGAAAGATTCGGCGTTATGGTTCGGGGCTGCGATGAGAGGTCTTTGATCGAGCTCCATAAGGATAATCAGGTCAATTTGGAGCACCTTGTCATCGTTGGTGTTGCCTGCTCCCCAGAGTTGGCTCAAAGATGTGGCTGTAGGCTGCCATATCCCTCTCAATTTGAGGTTGGTGAGCCAGCCACCGCGGTGGAGGGAGGGGGTGAGCTGGAGAGGATCGAGGGGATGGCTGAGAGTGAACGTTTTGACTTCTGGATGGGGCAATTTGGTAAGTGCATCAAGTGCTATGGCTGTCGAAATTCATGCCCCCTTTGCTATTGTTCGCAATGCACCCTGGAGGATAGCTTCCTGCTTCCCCTTGGTGAGACCCCGCCCCAAGCTCCTATCTTTCACCTGATTAGAGCTTTCCATACAGCGGGGAGGTGCATCGATTGCGGACTATGCGAAGAGGCCTGTCCAGTTGGCATCCCCCTGAGAACGCTCTACAAGAAATTGGGCCAGGTTGTAAGCGAGCTATTTGGCTATAGCCCGGGGGAGGAAGTGGAGGGTAGGTCACCGTTGTCCTTTTTGGGGGAGAAACCCTTCAGGGAGTAAGGATGAAATATCGGACGGTTTCAACTACATGTGTTTACTGTGGCTGTGGCTGTGGCCTCTATCTAGAGGTTCTCGATGATGAGCTTGTGGGGACCCTCCCCTGTAAGACCCATCCCATTAACGAGGGGGGGCTATGTGTCAAAGGCTGGAGTGCCCACGAGTTTGTGACCAGCGAAAAGAGGTTGAGAAGACCTTTGGTCAAGAAGGATGGCCATTTTATAGAGGTGGATTGGGGGCAGGCGATGGGGCGTGCCGCCGCTGGGCTGGCGAGGATCAAGGAGGAGAGGGGGCCCCAGTCCCTGGCCCTGCTCAGCTCAGCCAAGTGCACCAATGAGGAGAACTTTCTGCTTATGAAGCTTGCCCGGGGGGTGCTGGGAACCAATAACATCGATCATTGTGCCCGGCTTTGCCATGCCCCTACGGTGGCCGGTCTGGCTCAGAGCTTCGGAAGCGGTGCCATGACCAATTCCACCCCTGAGATCGAGGAAGCCGATTGCATCCTGGTCACCGGATCAAATACCACCGAGGCTCATCCCCTTATTGCTTCCAGGATCCTGAGGGCCAAGGAGAAGGGGGCAAAGCTTATCGTTGTCGATCCCCGGGGCATCCAGCTCTCCTCCTATGCCGATATTCAGGTTCGACAGAGATTGGGCACAGATGTTGCCTGGATAAATGGGGTAATGAATATCATCATCTCCCAGGGATGGCATGACAGGGATTTCATCCAGAGGAGGACGGAAGGGTTTGCCGAGCTGGAGGCGAAGGTCAGGGAATATACCCCGCAGAGGGTTGAGCAGATAACCGCGATCCCTCAAGCCGAACTGAGGAGGATGGCTGAGACCTATGCCAAAGCCCAGAGGGCGTCGATCATCTACGCTATGGGGATCACCCAGCAGACCAGCGGAACCGACAATGTGCTCTCCCTGAGCAATCTGGCGCTGCTCACCGGGAATGTGGGTAAGAGGGGCAGTGGGGTAAATCCGCTGCGGGGGCATAACAATGTTCAGGGTGCCTGCGATATGGGTTGCCTTCCCAACGTCCTATCCGGCTATCAGAGCGTCGCCTCTGATGAATTAAGGGGGAGATTTGAGGAGCAGTGGCGGGCGAAGCTACCCAGGGAGCCTGGCCTTACCGTAGTGGAAATGATGCAAGCTGCTGCTGAGGGCCAAATTAGAGCCATGTTCATTATGGCGGAAAACCCTTTGCTCTCCGACCCCGACATCCATCATGTGAGCAAAGCCTTGCAAGGGCTGGATCTCCTTGTAGTTCAGGACATATTTCTAACTGAGACCGCTGCCCTTGCCGATGTAGTTCTTCCCGGGGTAAGCTTTGCTGAAAAGGATGGCACCTTCACTGCCACCGACCGCCGGGTGCAGAGGGTGAGGAAGGCGATCGAGCCCCTGGGCGAGGCAAAACCCGATTGGCAGATTATCTGTGAGCTTGCTCAGGCAATGGGAGGCAAGGGGTTTCAATACAAATCAGCGGAGGAGGTCTTTGAGGAGATGGCCAGGCTGACCCCAATCTACGCCGGGATAACCTATCCCAGGATTGAGGAAAGGGGCCTGCAATGGCCCTGTAGGTCGGCTGAGGACCCGGGGACCGAGTTTCTGCATGGGAAGGAGTTCACCAGAGGGCTGGGTAAATTTGTGGCCGTCGATTTCAGGGAGCCGGCTGAAATTGCCGATGAAGAGTATCCTCTGCTGCTGACCACGGGGAGGAGCGCCTTTCAATTTCATACCGGTACCCTGACCAGAAAATCCCCATCGCTGAGGCATGAACTGGACGAGTGTTTCCTGGAGATAAATCCCCTGGATGCCGGGGAGCTAGGGGTGGCTGAAGGAGAGGTGGTCAGGGTCAGCTCGAGGAGGGGTGAGATCGAGGTCAAGGCAAAGCTGACCGATAAGATAGAAAAGGGTACTTTGTTTGTCCCCTTTCACTTCGCTGAAAGTGCCGCCAATGCCTTGACAAATTCAGCCCTGGACCCTGTAGCCAAGATACCGGAGTTTAAGGTCTGTGCGGTGAGGGTTGAGAAGCTAAAGCAAGGGGGGAAGTGATCATGGCAAGAGTGGGCGTTTTTGTTTGCTGGTGTGGCTCCAATATTGCGGGGACTGTGGATATCGAGACGGTTTTGGAAGCAGCAAGGAGGAACCCCGAGGTTGTCCATGTCGAGGACAACAAATATACCTGTTCCGAGTCCGGCCAGCAGAGTATAAGAGAGGCGATAAAGGAGCATGACCTGGATAGGGTGGTTGTGGGGGCCTGTTCCCCCCTGATGCATGAGGTTACCTTCAGGCGCTGCATCGAAAGTGCCGGCCTCAATCCCTACCTTTTGGAGATAGCGAACCTGAGGGAGCATTGCTCATGGGTTCACCGCGATAGAGGGGAGGCCACCGATAAAGCCATCAAATTGATCGGGATGGCGGTGGCAAAGGTGAGGGGGCTTGAGCCGCTAATCCCGATAAGGATGCCGGTGGAGAGGAGGGCCCTGGTCCTTGGTGGCGGGATAGCGGGCATCCAAGCAGCTTTAGATATCAGCAGGGCCGGCTACTCGGTGACCCTTGTGGAGAGGCTGCCCAGCATCGGTGGGCACATGGCCCAGCTCGATAAGACATTCCCCACCCTGGACTGTTCCGCCTGTATCCTCACCCCCAAGATGGGGGAGGTGCTCCACGACAAGAATATAGAGCTACTCACCTATTCGGAGGTGGAGGAGGTGAGGGGATGGGTGGGGAATTTTGAGGTCCAGATCCGCAAGAAGGCCCGCTCCGTGGACATGGTGAAATGCACCGGCTGCGGGGAGTGTATAGAGAAGTGCCCCCTGAAGCTACCCAGCGAGTGGGACCTGGGTTTGGGTTTGAGGAAGGCAATCTACCAACCCTTCCCTCAGGCCGTCCCCGCTGTTCCCGTTATCGATAGGGAACAATGCTTTGTCTTCACCAAAGGGAAGGAGAAGTGCCGCGCCTGTGTAAGGGCCTGCGCCGCCGATGCCATCGATTTCGAGCAGGAGGATGAGGTCATAAAAAGGAGAGTCGGCGCCATAGTTGTGGCCACAGGATTCTCCCTCTTCGATGAGAAGGCCTATGGAGAATACGGTGGCGGGCAATATAGGGATGTTATCTCCGCCCTCCAGTTCGAAAGGATGGTCAATGCCGCGGGACCGACTGGGGGGCATATAATTAAGCCCTCCAACGGGAGGGAGCCAAGGAATGTGGTCTTTGTCCAGTGCGTGGGCTCGCGGGATAGGGCCAAGGGGATACCCTATTGTTCTAAGATCTGCTGCATGTACACGGCAAAGCAGGCATTGCTCCTCAAGGAGCACCTCCCCCAGAGCCAGGCCTATATCTTCTGTATCGATATCAGGGCTGGCGGCAAGAACTACGAGGAGTTCGTAAATAGGGTGCAGAGTGAGTATGGCGCTATCTACGTCAGGGGGAGGGTCTCCAGGATCTACGAGAGGGGTGATAAGCTCATCGTCAAGGGGACGGATACCCTGGCGGGGATAGCGGTGGAGGTGGAGGCCGATCTGGTGGTGCTGGCTACGGCGATAGCCTCCCAGTGGGACTCTCCCCAATTGGCTCGCATCCTGAGCATCCCTTACGATGAGCACGGTTTCTTCAGCGAGGCCCACCCCAAGCTGCGACCGGTGGAGAGTGTTACCAGGGGAATATTCCTTGCCGGGGCCTGTCAATCGCCGAAAGATATACCCGATTCGGTGGCAACAGCGGGAGCCGCCGCGGTCAGGGTTTGTGAGCTATTTGCCAGCGATGAACTGGCTCTTGAACCAGCCATTGCTATCGTCGATGCTGAGAGGTGCTCCGGCTGCCTCAACTGCCTGGAGGTGTGCCCCTTCGAAGCAATCGGGGAGGAGTGGCTGGACTCGAGGAGGGTAGCCCGGGTCTCCGAGTCGATATGTCAGGGATGCGGCACCTGCGCTGCGGTATGTAACGCAGAGGCGATAACCATGAAGGGCTTCACCACTCATCAGCTCTATTCACAGATAGCTGCACCTTTCGAGGAGATTCTGAAGGAGCTTGAAGTTGAGACGCATTCTCATTGAAGAGGAAGTTCATCTGTTCGGCAATTTGGTGAAGACCCTGAGCGGTGAGGATGTCTCCAGGTGCTACCAGTGTGGCAAATGCAGCGCCGGTTGCCCCATTGCCTCCGAGATGGAGATACTGCCAGATCGAATAATAAGGCTTATCCAGATAAACTCCAAGGATACAGTTTTGGGTTCATCCACCATCTGGCTCTGTGCCTCCTGCGAGACCTGCTTCACCCGTTGCCCTGAGGAGATAGATCTGGCAACGGTGATGGATGTTCTTCGGAAGCTCTCTATGGAGGGGGGCTATCGCTGCCCGGAGGAGGGTATCCTGCGCTTCAACAGATTCTTCCTCGCTTCGGTCAAGAATTATGGTCGGATTCATGACCTGGGTCTAATAGTGAGGTACAACCTGGCCTCGCGTCGGCCGTTCAAGAACCTGGGTCAAGGGATCGCCCTCTTCCGCAGAGGGAGGATACCCCTTCGTCCACAAAGGATAAGGGGGATGGATCAGATTAGGGGCATATTCGCCAAAAGCAGGCCATTCCGGGAAAGGGAGGCTTCTGGCGGGGGCGGCCGATGAGGTATGGATATTTCCCGGGTTGTGCCCTTCACTCCACAGCCAGGGAGTTTGATCTATCGATAAGGCTTTCCTGCCACAACCTGGATTTGGAGCTGGTGGAGGTTCCTGACTGGAGCTGTTGTGGGGCAAGCCCAGGTCACATGACAAGCGAAGAATTGGCCCTCGCCCTTCCGCTGAGGAACCTGTACCAGGCGGAGCGCCACGATCTCACCACCGTTATCGCCCCTTGTGCCGCCTGTTATAGCCGGCTGAAGTTTGCCAATAAAGTGCTGAGGGAGGATGCCCGCCTCATGAGCCGAATCAATCGGGTGGTAGGTGAGGAGTATGCGGGGAGGGTGGAGGTAAGACATCTAATTGAGGTGCTCTATAATGATGTGGGACTGAGCAGAATCGAATCATCGGTGACCAAGCCCCTCAAGGGTATGAAATTTGCCTGTTACTATGGCTGTCTCCTTACCCGCCCTCCTAAAGTGGTCGAACTCGATGATGCGGAGAACCCCGTTATCATGGACCGGATAGTCGAGGCCCTTGGGGCTGAGGCGGTGAGCTGGTCCCATAAAACCGAATGTTGTGGGGCAGCCTTTGCTATAACCAGGCCCGAGATAGTAGTTCGCTTGGTCGATGAGATCCTGGAGGCAGCCCAGTTCGCCGCCGCCGACTCTATAGTGGTTGCCTGCCCACTTTGTCACGCTAACCTGGACATGATGCAATCACAGGCCAGAAATAAGTATGGCAGGAACTACAGTATCCCCATCCTTTATATCAGCCAGGTGATAGGGCTGGCCCAAGGGGAAGCCTACAAAGCCCTTGGCTTGGACAAGCACCTTGTTAGCCCCAGAGATCTCCTGAAGAAGGGATTGGCTGGCTTCTAAATTCGGAAATAGGATGGGGATACTTAGCGCCTTCATTGACGCTGGGCCCACAGCGTAGACTCAATTTTCCCCTCTGCCTCCTGCCAGCCCTGATCACGGGCACCCCGCCATCGAGCATAGAGGTCTTTGAGCCGCTTCCTGTCCTCCTCGGTCAACTGCTCGCCTCGCTTCAGGAGCTCCATCGCCTCTCTGGCGGCCTTGGCTGCTTCTGTAGCCTCTTCAGACATCCAAAACACCCCCTCTCCAGCGCAACATATATGTTATCACCATTACTGCTCAGGCGTCCAGTCAATTTTTCCCTTGGCTGTCAATCTCGCTGAACACCTCTCGCTCATTTCGGGAGGAGAGTCTTGACAATATGGAGGAAAAGTGATACTATAGGTTATACGGCAAGCGGTTGCCGCATACCACTGCTATCGACAAAGATGTCAGGGGATCGATGAAGGTCTACGTTAAAGAGGAAGTCTGTATTGGCTGCGGCCTTTGCCGGGTGTACTGCCAGGCGGAACATTCTCGGTCGAAGGACATGATCAAGGCGTTCAAGAGAGAGAGCCCTCGCCCCTTGCCCCGCATCCGCGTGGAGACAAAGGGGGAAGTTTGCTTCCCCGTTCAATGTCATCATTGTGCTGAGCCCTGGTGCATCTATTCCTGCCTCACTGGAGCCATGCGCAGGGACCCGGCAAGCGGCATCGTAACCGTTGACGCTGAGAAGTGCATTGGGTGCTGGACCTGTATAGTTGCCTGCCCCTATGGGGCCTTGATGAGGGATACAAGCAACACTGTTGTGGTCAAATGCGATCTCTGCCCTGAGCAGGTTATGCCAGTTTGCGTGGTTAATTGCCCCAACGAAGCGCTGGTGCTGAGTGTAGACGACGTGGAAGAAACCCCGCAGGCCTGATGAAAACGAAATGATCACCATAATCGACTATGGTGCCGGAAACTTGCGTAGCGTCGCCAACGCCATCGTGAAGCTGGGTTACCAGCCCGAGGTGACCGACAAGCCAGCAGATGTGCTTGGTGCTGCCGCGGTCATTTTCCCCGGCGTTGGCGCTGCGGGGGGTACCATGCACAGTTTAGCAAAATCGGGCATGTCCGAAATTATTCGCCAGCTAATCTATGATGAGCGACCTCTCTTCG
This sequence comes from Dehalococcoidia bacterium, assembly GCA_046759245.1. Taxonomy (GTDB): domain Bacteria; phylum Chloroflexota; class Dehalococcoidia; order E44-bin15; family E44-bin15; genus JBHIBU01. The sequence goes on from JBHIBU010000015.1 coordinate 12,990, forward strand.
CCGTCTGTGTTGGAATGCAGGTCCTGTTCTCAGGAACTGAGGAAGGGGGCTGGCACGAATGCCTGGGGATACTCCCCGGGGCTGTAAGGAGGTTGCCCCCGGGGCTCAAGATTCCCCACATGGGCTGGAACCAAGTAAAGCAGGGAGTGGTGCATCCCATTTTTGACGGTATACCGGATGAGGCCAATTTCTACTTCGTTCACAGCTACTATGCCGACCCTGAGGATATGTCACTGGTGGCAGGCACCACAGACTACGGTGTATCCATGTGCAGCATGCTGATCAGGGGAAACCTGGTGGCGACCCAGTTTCACCCGGAGAAAAGTGGGGAGTATGGCTTGAGGATGTATTCCAACTTCCTGAAGATGGCGCTGGACGGAAAGCAGGCTTAGGTTGGGAAGAACGAAAATAATGAGAACTAAATACCTGATCATAGGAAACTCCGCTGGCGGCATCGGGGCAGCCGAGGCGATACGCGAGGTGGACAAAATAGGTTC
>JBHIBU010000016.1:0-13318 GCA_046759245.1 Dehalococcoidia bacterium
AAGTGCAGCCCCAATGGGAAAGGCTCTCGTAAAAAACCTTCGGCCGCTGATACTCGTCCAGCTCAATATACTTGGCCATCCCCAGTAAAACGGCGGCTAAGGTCTTTGACGCCCAATCTGGGTGACAAGGACAACCAGGGACATTAATAACCGGTAGGCCAGCTTTAGATATATAGTCGGCCCCCAGAAAGCCCCCCTTCCTATCCCGGTGGAATTGTAAGCCAGTCGCCTCGGTAGGGTTGGGGTCGGCTGCGGTCATCCCTCCAAAAGAAGCGCAGGTGCCTATGGCCACTGTGAAACCAGCTGCCTTGGCTAAATCCAAAACGATATCCTTGGCCGGTCTATCCCCGACTATACAATACATGCCTGTGTTATCTGGACCCCTTGCAACCGCTCCCTCTACCACCAGTACATCCAATTTTTCCTCCCCCTTCAGGTAAGGGTCCAAGGCGTCCATGGCCTCCTTACCCGTTTTCGGGTCTAGCGTGGGGTGGAAAGCCAAGTTTACCCCCAGCTGAGTAATAATTTGAAATACATCCGGCTGGTCGGCGTTTAGAAAGGATACGGTATCGCCAGCGCAGGTCGCCGTCTGGAACCAGATTAAGTTTGCCATAAACCACCTCCTTTATTAATAATAATAATTATTATATCATAACCTGTCAATGGCACGAATTAAATCATTTTAAAAAAGTAACCGAAATTAGTTAGGATGTAGCCGTTCTTTCACTTAATCGGGAGGTGCAAGCAGGCTACATGGAAAGGTGAACATGCCGAATTTATAATATAAAAGACTAGCATATTCTGGGCAGCAGCTCCCCAACTAGCATATCGACGATTCGGGATGCCCCAAGATGGGTCCTCATCACAATCCTTCCCGGGTGTTCCTCTCGAACCTCACCAATAACCGCTGCCTCCGCCCCATATTTGTTTTGCTGCATCCTTCCCAGAACCCTCTCCGTATGGTCAGGGGCAACAGCAGCCACCAGCCTGCCTTCGTTGGCAACATGGAAGGGGTCAAACCCCAGCATCTCACAGGCGGCACGCACCCCATCCCTCACCGGGATCATATCCTCGTAGATTAAGATGCCGACCTTGGACTGGGTAGCAAACTCATTGAGGGTGGTGGCCAGCCCTCCCCGGGTGGGGTCGCGAAGGCAGTGGATTTCGCTGGATACCTCAAGCATCTCCCTAACCAGCTTGTTTAATGGGGCACAATCGCTTTTCACTGGGGTGGCGAACTTTAACCCCTCCCGCTCGCTGATCACAGCGATGCCATGGTCGCCAATGGGGCCGCTCAAAATCACCTTGTCGCCTGGTACGGCATTAGAGCCCGAGATATTGACCCCTTCAGGAACAATGCCCACCCCGGCGGTGTTGACGAAGAGCCTATCCACGCTGCCCCTATTCACCACCTTTGTATCTCCGGTGACCACCTTCACCTCAGCTTCCTCTGCTGCCTGCTGAATTGAGGTCACAACCCTTTTCAAGTCGCTCAAGGGGAATCCCTCCTCGATAATAAAGGAGACGCTCAGGTATAAGGGCATAGCACCGCTCATCGCCAGGTCGTTCACCGTGCCACAAACCGCCAGCTTTCCGATATCGCCGCCGGGGAAGAAGATAGGGGTCACGATATAGCTGTCGGTGGTGAAGGCTAGGCGACCCTTTGCCTCGAAGACCGCTGAATCATCCAACTTGCTCAATAGCGGATTATCGAAAGAGGGCAGAAAGCCCTTTTCCACTAGATCGTGGCTCAGTCTTCCTCCGCTGCCATGAGCAAGGAGGATCTTTTCGTCCTTAAAGGGTTCCATAGTGATAATAGCTGGCGCAGCTCCCCTCGGAGGAGACCATGCAGGGTCCCACAGCATGCTCCGGGGTGCAGGCGCCACCAAAAAGCTTGCAATCGATAGGGGTCTTCACCCCACGAAGGATATCGCCACAGAGGCAACCCTTGGGCTCAAGGGTTGGTCCGGGATCAATGTCAAAGGAGAGCTCGGCATCAAACCTTTGGTATTCCTTCCTAAGCCTTAGGCCGCTCTCTGGCACCACACCGATGCCACGCCAATTCGCTGGCGATAGTTCGAAAACGGCGTTCATCAGCTCCTGCGCCCTCAGGTTTCCTTCAGGGCGCACCCCGCGGCGGTAGGCGATCTCCACCTTGGGCTCCCCTTTTTCGAGCTGTTCCACCAGCATCTCCACCGATTGCAGAACATCCAGCGGTTCGAACCCAGAAACGACGCAGGCGATTCCATAATCCCTGGCGGCGAACCCCCAGGGATGGGAGCCGATGATGGCGCTCACATGCCCGGGGCAGATCAAGCCGTCAATCCTCACCTCCCCGGAGTTGAGAAGGTCCTTGATCACGGGTGGGCAGATCTTGTGCATGGAAAGGACATAGTAATTCTTTATCCCCTCCTCCTCCGCCTGCAATATGGAGGCGGCGATGGTGGGTGCTGTCGTTTCAAAGCCGATGCCGATGAAAACGACCGCTTTCTCAGGGTTCTCCCTGGCAATCTGGAGGGCATCCAGGGTGGAATAGACTACTTTTACATCGGCACCGTCGGCCCTCACCTTTTGCAGGCTGGAATAGCTGCCGGGAACCTTGAGCATATCACCGAAGCTGGTGATGACCACCCCGGGCTCTCTGGCGAGGGCAATGGCTTTATCCAGGTCTGCGTTGGCGGTGACACAGACGGGGCAGCCGGGCCCCGAAAGCATCTCCACCGTTGGCGGGAGAAGCTGGCGAATGCCATGCTTGAGGATGGTGACGGTATGCCCACCGCAGAACTCCATGAGCCTGATATGCCTCTTCGACCTGCGGTGGATCCTCTCGATCACCACCCTGGCTAACTCAGCATTGCGAAATTCATCTATAAATCTCATCTTTTCGAACTTTTTCGAACTATAGGTGCTTCTCTAAAGTTATTGCTGCACCTGAGATGGGTTCTCGAAGATGGCTATCCCTCCATAGATGCCATCTCCGCAAGCAGCTTAAGCGTCTCCATGGCCTCCTCTCCATCGATGACATTGATGGCATAGCCGGTGTGGAGGAGCACGTAGTCGCCAACCTTGACCTCAGGGGTGAGTAGGATGCTTATCTTGCGGCTTATGCCGCCAAGCTCCACCTCGGCCTCTTGACCCGCTATCGATTTAACCAGCGCTGGTATGGCAAGACACATTTTTCGCCCTTTACAATCCTCGCATTTTCTTGAGTTCACTTTTACTATTTATAGATTCCTCTATTTGCCTGCTTATGCTAGTTCGAAAAAGCGAAATTGGCGATCGCCGCCTGACCCAGCGAGATGCCGCCATCGTTGGTAGGCACCAGACTATGGGTGAGCACGGTGAAGCCCTCTTTCTCTAAAGCATCGGCGGTGAGCCTGAGGAGCAGCCGGTTCTGAAACACGCCACCGCTGAGGGCAACCGTTCGCAAGCCTGTTTCCCTAGAGATAAGCCGGCACATCTCCCTCGCCATTCGGGCTATGGTATGGTGAAAATTCATCGATATGATGCCCACAGGGAGGCGATTTTTTATATCAAGGATAATTGCCTCAAACAGCTCCTTTAGTTTCACCATCTTTACCCCTTCCTGCTCCACGATGGAGAAGGGGTAGCCTTCGCTATTCTTAATCTCCTCCGGTGCCGCCATCTCCAGCTCGATGGCTGCCTGAGCCTCGTAATCTACCTTGCCTCTAAGCCCAATCAAAGCCGATACCCCGTCGAAGAGGCGACCGCAACTGGAGGTCAACGGGGAATTGATCCCTTTTTCGAGCTGCCGTTTCATGACCTCTTTTTCGTATTGGTCGACATCTCTCAAGAAGGGTAGCTCCCTGTCGAGGACGCTCCCTCCCAGAAGGGCGTGAAGGTACGAAAAAGCCATGCGGTAGGGTCGTTCGATGGCGGCAGCGCCGCCGGGCATAGGCACATACTCAAGATGCCCCACCCTGTTGAAGCCCTTGTAGTCGGCGACCAGAAACTCCCCTCCCCAGATGGTGCCATCGCTTCCATATCCCGTGCCATCGAAGGCCACCCCGATGACGGGCTCTTGAATCCCATTTTCCACCAGGCAGCTAACGATATGGGCATGATGATGCTGCACCCCGACAAGGGTGAACTCGCTGGCAAGCTCCTTGGCATACTTGGTGGAGAGATATTCAGGGTGCAGGTCGTGGGCCAGAATCCTGGGCTCGATACGGAAAAGCTTCTTATAAAGCTCGATGGTGTTCTCAAAGTGCTCCAGGGTCTCCAGGTTCTCCATGTCGCCGATATGCTGGCTGATGAAGGCATGATCTTCCCTGGTGGCGCAGAAGGTGTTTTTGAGCTCGGCACCGCAGGCGAGAACCTGCTTCGCCTTAAAGGGGAGGTGGATGGGGTAGGGGGCATAGCCTCGGGCCCTTCTGATTAACTGGGGTTTTCCTCTTTCTACGATAGCCACACCATCGTCATACCGCGCATAAATTTTCCGATTGTGAAGAACGAAAAAGTCGGCGATGCCTCGAAGCCTCCTCAGCGCCTCCTCATTGTCTTTAGCGATGGGCTCCTCGCTGATGTTGCCGCTGGTCATCACCAAAGGCTGACCTGTCTCCCTGAGCAGGACATGGTGCATTGGGGTATAGGGCAGCATCACGCCGAGGTACTTGAGCTCGGGGGCTACGTTTCGGGAGACGGAGGAATTCTCCCGCCACCTCAAGAGCAGGATGGGGCACTCCGGGGAGGTGAGGAGCTTCTCCTCCTCATTGGAAACAAAGCAATGCTCTCTTACCTCATCCAGGGTAGCTAACATTATCGCCAGGGGCTTGAAGGGGCGCCTTTTTCTATCCCTCAAGAGCTGAATCGCTTCCTCATTGGTAGCATCGCAGGCGAGGTGAAAGCCACCCAAGCCCTTGATAGCCAGAATTTTCCCCTCCTTCAGGAGTTTACTGGTGGTAGCAATGACATCATCACAGGCAATAGTTTTACCATTGCCATCGATAAGTTCGAGAGAAGGGCCGCACTCGGGACAGGCATTGGGCTGGGCATGAAAGCGGCGATCCCAGGGGTCATCATACTCCCGCTGGCATTGGGGGCACATCCTGAAATGGCGCATCGTGGTCTTAGGGCGATCGTAGGGTATGTCCTCGATGATGGTGAAGCGTGGTCCGCAGTTGGTGCAATTGGTGAAGGGGTAACGATAGCGCCGATCTTCAGGGGAAAGAAGCTCGCTCTTACAGGCATCGCAGGTAGCGATGTCGGGGGAAACAAGCTGATACCTGCCCTCCTCAGCGATGCTGTGGCGTATTTCGAACTCGGCATAGCCTACAGGCGGGGCGCTAGCGGCTATGATACCCTCGATTCGGGCTAGAGGGGGAGCCTCGCTTTCCAGCTCAACCAAGAATTGGTCCAGGGCTTCCCTCTCCCCCTCGACCTCGATCTTGACATCGCCTGAGGTGTTACAGACCCAGCCCTTTAGCTGATATTTCGTCGCCAGCTGATAAACAAAGGGTCGGAAGCCAACCCCTTGAACCACGCCCCGAACGCTTATCTGGAATAGCTCCATCGTCTTTGCTTTCGGCATTCCCTTTATATTATACGCCTTTTACTGGGTGCTTCAAGGGGCTAGCTAGCCCCAACGAAGGCTTGGATTGAAAAGCCCTATCCCATGGTCTATAATCGATGGGTAATCGGGGGTTTGAATGCTTAAGACCTATAGTTGCGGAGAGCTAACCAGAGATCATGTCGCTGAGAAGGTGACCCTTGCCGGTTGGGTGCATCGGAGGCGGGATCATGGGGGGCTTGTTTTCATCGACCTCAGGGATCGAGAGGGTCCGGTGCAAGTGGTGTTCAATCCTGAGGTATCAAAGGAGTTCCCGGACGCTGTAATCAAGGATCTTGCCAATGTAAAGGAGGGACGGGGTGGGTATCTAAATTCGTATAAGGTTAGAGCGGTATCAGGAAAGGAATTCTGGGTTGAAGGACTCGGAACAGACATAATCTATCAAGGAAAGCACGTTGACCTCGTCTCTATAAGGGACATCCCCGAGCGGCAGGTAGAGACCTCGGTGGTCCTGGGTATCGAACTGGCTGAGAGATAGCGGAGAGATTCTTGAGACTGCCGGGGCTAGCCCCGCATCCCCTCGCTGCCATCCAACAAAACGTTATTATGTGCAATCCGCCAGTCCCCGGAGTTGGACAGGTAGATATAAACAGCGGCGGGTTGCGCTTTGCTGGCTGAGTCTACAATCCCAATATGGCACTGAGGCTCCCCGAGAAGGCACCGTTCTAAATAGTATAATTTGTAACATGGGATTAGAAGCTATGATTGCCATCGATGGAAGTCAGAAGTCGGGTAGCGGCACCATTGTGCGCTGCGGTGTTGGTTTAGCGACTCTTTTAGGCGAGGAGCTGGAGATAAAGAACATCCGAGCTAAGCGAGAAAAGCCAGGGCTGCGGGCACAGTATTTAGGAGCTATTTCAGCCTGTAGGGATATCTGCTCCGGGGAGGTGGAGAAAGCCACTGTAGGCTCTAAGGAAATAGAATTCAAGCCTCGAGGTGGGCCTAAAGGTGGGAGCTATGAGTGGGATATAGGCACGGCAGCCTCTACTACGATGCTGGCACAAGCTATCCTTCCCCTCGCCTGCTTCGCCGATAGGACATCGACCTTCATAATTCAAGGAGGGTTGTTCCAGGACTTCGCTCCCTCCTTCTCATCCTCCAAAGTATGGGGGGGGTGTGCTGAGCTCACCATACTACGCCCAGGATATGTCCCTCGAGGAGGAGGGAGATTGAGCTTAAAGTAGAGGCCATAAAAGAGATAAAGCCCATCTACCTCGTGGAGCGGGGAGAGCTTGACCGCACAAAGGGCATCGCTATCTCAGCACATCTCGAAAAAAGAAGAGTAGGCCATACAATGGCTCAAGCTAGCAAAAAGGCTTTAGCCTCTTACGGATACAGGGCGGAAATGGAGGAGATTTACGAAACCTCCTCTCTACAAGAGGGCTCTGCCTTAGCCATATACGCCGAAACAAGCTCTGGCGGTAGGCTAGGTGCCAGACGCAACCCGTGAGAGCCCTGTGGTAACAATGCTGCAACCAACTGATTCTCTCCGCTGGTGTCTCCTCCAGATGAGGCGAGACGCCATCCCAGCTTGGAAGTAGACAGACAAACCTTGACATTCTGCTCGCGGTGAGTATGATAGTGGCAGGAGAAGAGAAGGCCTATTGCCTGAGCAGGTGGGGGATGATCTGTCCAAAGTGCAGATTCGACAATCCAGCGGGGATGACCTTCTGTGGAAGTTGTGGCACTCCGCTATCAATGCTTTGCCCCTCCTGTGGCTTTGAGAACACTCTGGACTTTACGTTCTGTGGCAAGTGCGGCTACGATCTGAGGCGCCCCGGCGAAGCTGTCAGTGCCTTGAGGCGCGGAGAGCCGCAGGCTTACACCCCAAGACACCTCGCCGACAAGATTCTCACCACCAGACCCACCATGGAAGGGGAGCGCAAGCAGGTCACCGTCCTCTTCGCTGATGTGTCGGGCTTCACCTCGATCTCTGAGAAGCTCGACCCAGAAGAGGTTCACGCCCTGATGAACCGCTGCCTGGAATTCTTCATGGACGAGATACACCGCTACGAGGGGACCGTAACCCAGTTCACGGGGGACGGCGTCATGGCCCTGTTTGGCGCCCCTATCGCCCATGAGGACGCCCCGCAGCGAGGGCTCCATGCGGCGTTGGCCATTCAGCAAGCGCTGAAGCGATATGCCGAGGAGCTCAAGAGGGAGCAGGGGATCGAGTTTCAGATGAGGATTGGCCTCAACACGGGGCTCGTGGTGGTGGGGAAGATCGGGGACGACCTTACCATGGAATATACCGCCGTGGGGGATACGGTGAACCTGGCGGCGCGCATAGAGCAATTGGCGGAGCCGGGGACGATCCTGGTGGCGCAGGCTAGCCAGAGGCTTACCGAGGGCTACTTCGAGTTCAGACCCCTGGGGCCAGTTGAAGTAAAGGGAAAGGCCGAGCCCGTGCTGGCCTACGAGGTTGTAGGGCGGGGGCCTATCAGAACCAGAATTGAGGCTGCTGAACTTAGAGGCCTTACCAGGTTTGTGGGCCGCATGCCGGAGATGGAGCATCTGATGGTGTGCTACCGGCGGGTGAAGGAAGGGCAGGGGCAGATGGTCGGAATCGTGGGCGAGGCCGGTGTGGGCAAGTCGCGGCTCCTCCTTGAGTTCATGCGGTCGAGAGAGGGTCAGGACTTCACCTACCTTGAGGGGAGATGCATCCATTATGGCGAGACGCTGCCCTTCTACCCCTTCATCGAGATCGTGAAGCGATACTGCGGTATCGAGGATACCGACCGCGAGTTTATCTATAGAAAGAAGCTCAAGGAGAGGGTATGGGGACTCGACCCGGAGCTTGAGGACACCCTTCCCTTCCTCGAGGATCTGCTTTCGCTTAAGGTGGAGGATGAAGCCTTTGCCAGGATGGAGCCCGAGCAGCGCAGATGGAAGACCATCGATGCCGTCAAGACGCTTTTCATCAGGGAGAGCCAGGAGAAGCCCCTCGTACTGGCCATCGAGGATATGCACTGGATAGACAAGAGCAGCGAGGAGCTTCTCACCCATTTCATCGAGGGCATCGCCAGCGCCAGAATCCTGCTCCTTTGCGTCTATCGCTCCGAGTACCGCCATCGCTGGGGAGAGCTCTCCTACTACTCAAGGATGGGGGTGGACCAGCTTTCTCCGCCTAGTAGCACCGAGCTGCTGCAATCGCTCCTGGGGGAGGGAAAGGTTGCCGACCACCTGAAGGACCTGATCCTGGGCAAGGCGGGGGGCAATCCCCTCTTTGTGGAGGAGTTCACTAGGAGCCTTCTTGACATGGGTGCCATTGCCAGGTCTGATGACCAGTATGTCCTTACTAGGAAGCCATCGGAGATGGAGGTTCCCGATACCCTGCAGGCAGTGATCGCTGCCAGGATAGACCGCCAGGAGGAAACCCTGAAGAGGGTGCTTCAGGTGGCCTCGGTGATTGGGAGGGAGTTTGCCTTCAGGATACTGAGGATTATCCTGGAGATTGAGGAGCAGCTGAGGAGCCATCTCGCCGAGCTGACGGGCCTGGAGTTCATCTATGAGAAGAGGCTCTTCCCCGAACTGGAGTATATGTTCAAGCATGCCCTGACCCAGGAAGTTGCCTATAACTCCCTTCTCACCCAGAGGCGCAAGGAGTTTCACAAGCGAATTGCCCAGGCCATAGAGGAGCTTTATCGCGATAAGCTGCATGAATATCTTGGGGTGCTCGCCCACCACTATCAAAGGGCGGAGGACTGGGAGGAGGCACTCCATTATCTGACCTTATCTGGTGACAGGTCATTTTCCCTTTATTCCCTGGAGGAGTCCATCGAACATTATGGGGGAGCGTTGGAGGTTCTGGGCAGGGTCCCTAACACCCTGGAGAATAGGCAGCGGGGGATAGACCTCAGATTTGCGCTCTATAACCCGCTCATGTATCTAGCATACCCGGAACAGAGGCTGCTACAGGTTCTTGGCGAGGCTGAGGAGATAGCCAGGGAGATAGGAGACCGAAGAAGATTGATGAGGAGTCATAACCTCGCCGGACTTTTGCACACGCTAAAAGGGAATCATGACCTGGCTGCAGAGTACAACGAAAAGTGTTTAGCCGAAGCTGAGGAGATCGGGGACGCTGAGTTGATCGTTACCGGTGCATTCCTCCTGGGATTGCCGTGCTTTTTTAGGGGCCAGTTTCGCAAGGCAATAGAGCTCTTTCAAAAAGTGGTCGACATCCAAGAAGAGACTGGAGCCATCTCAGAGACCTTTGGACTTCCTGCTAATCCCTATGTATGGTCTTCCGGTTGGCTCGGCTATTCATACTTCGCCATAGGCCGTTACGATGAGTCGTTAGCCTATCTCGAAAACGCGCTAGAAACGGCTATGAAGTTGGACGACGTTCTGGGTCAGGGGATGTGCCACATGGGAATCGGTCTGTGCCTCGTTCTTGAGGGTGGCAGCAATTGGGAGAAGGGCATCGAATATCTTGAGAAGGCTGCTGGCATGGTTGAGAAGGGTGGACTTGCCACTATGGTGGCCAGTGACTATGGCTATCTGGGGTGGGCATATGGTCTCAAGGGACAGCCCGATGGAGCGATCGAGTATTTTGAGAGATGCATCAGGATTAAGAAGGAATTTGGTGAGGAGGTAGACTTGGCCCACCACTATCGAAACCTGGCTCACCTATATCTAGGTCTCGGCGACAGCCAAAAGGCTCTCGAGTGCGGTGAGGAGGCTCTGGCGGTGGCCCTTAGGTCAGAAAGCAAATGGCACAAAGGGCTTGCCTACCAGGCTCTAGGTGGAGCCTGCGTCAATATGAGTCCGCTACAATACCATAAGGCGGAGAAGTATCTTCTTGACAGCATCAGGCTCCTGGAAGAGGTAGAGGCTAGGCCTTATATTCTACCAAGCTACCGGGGGCTCGCTGTTCTTCATAAAGAGAGGGGAGAGCTGGGGAGGGCAAGGCAATGCCTATCTCGTGCCATCAGCATGTGTGAGGAGATGGGAATGCAGCGCGATCTGGCCCAGGCCAGGGAAGCTTTGGACTTACTCACCTAAGAGGTTGTTTTTCTGCAATCAGTCAACTGGTATGTGTCGCGGATAGATTGTGCGTTTTATCGGCCTCAAAATCCACTTCATGAATTTGACCAGGACCGTCTGTCTCTTCGCAGGGAAGAAAGGATCCATGAAGACGAGGGTTGAAAATGCCCAGTCGCTGAAGGCATAGGCCTCCTCTATCACGTCAAGAGCTTCAATCACGGGTACCTCGGCGTTCTCCCAAGGATGATACTCGGACTCGTCTCCAATACAATCTATTATCGGCAATCCCCAGGCTTCCACTGCTAAGGGAAGGAATCGACCGACCATAGGGTCTAGCCCCATTTTTCTTGCCCCTACCCAGTCTACAGCGATGAGGTTTTCGCCTCCGATTATGGTCTTGGTGTGATTTGGCTTTCGATCCATAATAACGCCGAAGGTCCCATCAGCACTGTAGAAGGCGTCGATCAACCCGAAGTGCACCGGGAAATCCTTCAGCGTCTCGATAGTCGGCCAGTCATACTCTCTCTTGGTATGATATTCCTTCAGCTTGTTCTGCAAAGGCAGCGTTCCATATATATTCTTCAGGGTTAGAGTGTAGTAACAGAAGACGTGGGTCTTGTTCTTGGCAAAGGATATTCTGAAATCGGCGTCTCTCCAGGTGGGGCCAACGAAATGCTTGCCCAACCTCCCGCCATAGTCGTAGGACACCCTCTCCTGCGTAAGGTCCACAATCCTGTAGTTCTTATTTGCCGAATACCCAAGATACACAGCCACTTTCTCCACCTCTCTATTCTTGTAGTAGTTTCCATAGGTTGACTGTGACTCTACGATAGCAATGTTGGAGAAACCCTGCCCCGCTATCCTGTCGATGAGGTGTTCAACGAGCTCGGGGTCTGTGTAGGTGGTGATATCCTTTTTGTGATATGCGAACATGAAGTTGGGCTTGATGGCGATCAAGAAATCTGCCTTGGACTTCCTCGACTTGGTATAGTGTTGGTCCAGTACTTCAAAAAACCTGGTGTCTTCCAGAACCCTGTCCAGAGCAGCGATTTTTTCATCGCCTTTCGCTACGACAACCTTGGCCACTTCAGCCGTTCGTTTCAGCATAGCGGCCTTTCTACGTGCATAGGAAATTCGCTCCGCAATATAGGCCCTATAGCCCAATATGAAAAATACAAGCGTGATCCAGAAGATGGAGCCGTCAACGACAAAAATAACCAGATAGGCGAAGTACCTAGCAGATACTATGAAGAAAACCAGGCTGGTAAGGGAGGTTACTGCCTTTGAGATCAGCAGCGGGACAATGAGATTGATGTTCTCCCTGATATTCCTATAGGCGAAAAAGCATAGGGCGGCAATGGTCATCATCAATGAAAAACCCAACGCGAGCCAGAACTTCTCTACCGAAGGCGGTATCAGTTCGAAACCGGGGGCTATCCTTAGTGAAAGCCAGTTTATGGCGCCGAAAATTTGATGGGGAATGAGTGCAAAAGCCAGCCCCACCAAAAAATATGTGATGGCACTGGCAAGCATGAACTTCCTCAAGATGTCCTCTCTTCTAGTAAGTGCCGTCATCGCAACCTCCTACATAGTATTCAAGGGCAATCAGTCCAGGGATTCGCCAACCAAAAAGGCTGAAAGGGAATAGTGAAGAACAAATTCCAACGGCCAAGAACCAAAAACCAGGAAGATGGGTGGATAGTTGAGATTGAGAGGGAAGGTCCACAACTGGCTTTGTGAGCCCAAAAATTCGCCCAAATTGCCCACAATCCAAGCGGCAATACACAAACCCAGTAGGGTTCCCAATCTCATGTTCAGAGATGCGTATATGGCGAAGGAGAAGAGAAAAACATAAAAGATCCAAAAGGGTGCTCCGACATTGCTTCTGTGAACTCCTAAGGTTGCAATAAGTAGGGCGAAGATTGCGATTACCAAAATGGGGCCTAGGATTCTAGACGAGGGGATCTTGAGTTTAGCCAGCAAGCGCCCGAATATTCTGACGCTCATGCCAAACATGGCAATAGCCGATAAAGCAAAAATAAAGGCAACGAAAACGTAGGAATTGTATTTTCCATCATAAATCCAAATATGTGAGCTAGTACTGCCAACTACTTGCGTTAGGTATCCAGCTATGGATGCCACCAGGATCAGTGCCACAAGCCGCTTTGTGGATATTTGGGTAGCAACCCATAAATCAAACAGGAAAACGATACCTAAGATGATCCCGAAAGGCAGATTGATCTTTGGCAAATAGCCTTCAATGGCCAGACTTAAGAACTCAAATAGCCCAACTATTGCCACTATGATGATATTGGCAAGATAGCTTCTGAACTGGGCTAAGTTCATAGTTTTTCCTCTCCACAATTCTGTACCAAGCAACTACAATCTATGAACCCTACAATCTAGTCATAGCCACATCGGTCTGATAATGAGATGTCTTGTCTATATTGCTTGGCCCAGCCTTTATGGTTTCGTCCTCTTCAGGCACTGTAAGGCACGCTAGCGTTACCTCTAGCCTTTTCTTCTGCAGGTCATACTCAGCCTCACCAAGCAGAAGGGACAGATACTGCCAGGACTAGCGGAGAAACTTCAATTCAGCATCCCTGGTTATCTCAACATAAGTTTCGCGATCTGGATCTGCCAGATCGCCGTCATCTACCATGTAGGCCTGAAAGCCTACCTGTTTACTAATGAACTGCTCGCGGCGACCACTGGTGTGAGTATGTCCTATGATGACACAGC
>JBHIBU010000017.1:0-13000 GCA_046759245.1 Dehalococcoidia bacterium
GGCGGAGTCTGAGGGCGATAAAAACCTAATAAAGGAGCCGGTGGAAACGTTACTTCAAAAGGCGTTAGAGCCAAGTAACCAGTTAAAAGATGTGTTCGAAAAGGGAAAGAGGGGGGGAGCGCAACAATGACCTTGGGAGAGAACGAAGATCTAAGGGAGCTTCGTATCAAAAGGAGGAGGGGAAGCTCGGAAGACCTCCCTGAACTGGCGCCGGAACAGGATATAGATCACATGTGGGATATCTACAGCGCCCTATCCGGCAGCGACATAGTTGTCGAGGAGGTGAAAGGGCCAGCCCAAGCATGGCCGGAGCCGGAGGTAGCCGAAGTTGAGGAATGGGAGGAGGAGCCAAAGCCTAAGATTGAACCTGATATTGAAGTGGAAACGGTGCTGGAACTGGAGGAGCAGGAGGTCATTGATGACCCGGTGCGCATGTACCTTCGTGAGATCGGCAGGGTATCCCTGTTAACTGCTCAGGATGAGAAGAACCTGGCAAGCAAAATGGAGCTTGATAGACATGTGAGGAGGGTCGAGGAGGATTTGTCCGCCAGATTTGGCAACACCCCTTCAACGGCTGACATCATGATTGCCATTCTGGAACGGCTCTATCAATCTTCTCCCCTCATCGATATGCTGGCGGAGGAGCTTGGCTTACCTCCGTCATCGAGCCTCTTGGAGAAGCTCTCTGACCCTAGGTTTTGTGCTGCCATTAAGGGCGTAATTGACCAGCGACTAATAAGGGCTATCGCTGATAGAACAGGAGAGGATTTAGTCGATGCAGAGCATGCAATAGTGAAGCTCTCGCTGGATAGCTGCCTCTTGCCGCCGGGGATTCAGGAGGCTATTGAGGGCAAATCCCTCACTGAGGTGGGGGCTCTATTACATGAGCCCGATTTCCTTCCCTCCCTACATTCTAGAGAAAGGGAATTTGAGGCATATCTTGAGGTGATCGATCGGGAGGCGGCCAGGGCGGAAAGGCACCTAACCGAGGCTAACCTCCGCCTCGTCGTCAGCGTGGCTAAGAAGTATATCGGCAGGGGGATGTCTTTCCTTGACTTAATACAAGAGGGCAATATAGGGCTGATCAGGGCGGTGGAGAAGTTCGATTATAGGAAAGGTTACAAATTCAGCACCTACGCTACCTGGTGGATCAGGCAAGCGATCACCAGAGCCATCGCTGATCAGGCGCGCACCATCCGTATCCCTGTTCATATGGTGGAGACCATCAACAAGCTTCTTCGAATCAGCCGACGCCTGGTCCAGGAGTATGGAAGGGAGCCCACCAGCGAGGAGATCGGCAAAGGGATGGAGATCACCCCTGAGAAGGTGAGGGAGATCATCAAGGTATCTCAGGAGCCGGTATCCCTGGAGACCCCCGTTGGGGAGGAGGAGGATAGCCACCTCGGTGACTTCATCGAGGATCGGGCCGCAATGGCACCCCCCGACGTGGCCTCTCACCAGCTTCTCAAAGAGCAGATCGAGGATGTGCTTTCCTCCCTTAATGCCCGGGAGCGACGGGTGCTTCAACTGAGATTTGGCCTTGAGGACGGGCGGAGCCGCACCCTTGAGGAGGTGGGCAGGGAGTTTGGGGTCACTAGAGAGCGCATTCGCCAGATCGAGGCCAAGGCGCTGCGGAAGCTGCGCCATCCCAGCCGCTCCAAGAAGCTCAAGGATTACCTAGAATAAGGTAAATATTGAACATAATAAGAAACCTTTTCCTTTTCCTGGGCGCTGTTTTTGCCTTGCTGCTAATCATCATCGGCGTCGTTGGCTACTTGGTCACGGGTCCAGCACCGATGGGGGCGGGAGCCACCCCGGTGGAGGTGACCGATGAGGCGGCAGAAAGCTTCGATCAAAAGGCCGAGGGGCTGGTACAGGAGATAGAGCAATCCCACCCCGGAGAAGAGGTGGCCCTGGCTATCACCGAGGAGGAAGCCACCTCAAAGCTAGCGGAGCTCGCTGCTGCTGACCAGCTCCCCCTGGAGATGAATCGTTTTCAGATCCACTTCGATGAGGGTATGGTGGGTGCGTTTGCCATAGTAGATCTTGGCATCGATATGCAGGTAGCCCTTCAAGCTAAAATTGAGGCTGAAGACGGGAAACCTAAAATAACAATTGAGAGCCTCAACTTTGGTAGGCTTCCCATCCCCAGGACATTAGTGGATCAGGTGATGATTGCTATTATGAAGCAACTAGGGGAGCGATGGGAAAGCGTCCCTATGGAGTTGCAGGATATTACCATTGAGGATGGAAAACTGACCATTATTGGGGTAACAAAGTAACCTGTTTTCTAATGGAGCATTGGCCATAGCTTGCTTCCCCGTGCTGAGGCCATCTGCTTCACCAGCTTTCGTGTCTGGTGGAATTGGTTCAGCAGTTGATTGACATCTTGCGGCGTGGTGCCACTACCTCGGGCGATGCGACGCCTTCTGCTACCATCGATGATGTCCGGGTTGCGACGCTCCTCAGAGGTCATGGAAAGGATAATCGCCTCGGTCTGTTTAAGTTTCTTTTCATCCACTGCCTGAGGGGCTTGCCGCGCCATCGAGGAGAGCCCTGGGATCATCTCCACCAATTGACTCAAAGGCCCCATCTTCTGCATCTGCTGGAGCTGCCAGAGAAAGTCCTCAAGGTCCAGGGTGGCATGGCGCAGCTTCTTCTCCAGCTTCTTTGTTCGCTCCTCGTCAAGGGTCTTCTCCGCCCTTTCGATTAGGGTAAGCATATCCCCCATGCCCAGGATGCGCGATGCCAAACGGTCGGGGTGGAAGGCTTCAAAGGCGTCCACCTTCTCACCGGTTCCGATGAACTTGATAGGCACCCCGGTGACCGATTTGATGGAGAGGGCTGCTCCACCACGAGCATCGCCATCCATCTTAGTCAGGATCAGCCCGGTGAGCCCTGCTTTAGCATGGAACTCCTCGGCGGCACGCACTGCATCCTGCCCGGTCATGGCATCGACCACTAATAGCACCTCGGAGGGTTTAAGCTCCCTCTTCATGCCCGCCACCTCCTCCATCATCGCCTCATCGATGTGGAGGCGACCCCCGGTGTCGGCGATAACCCAGGTAGCTGCCAGCTCCTTGGCGTGCTTCATGGCGTGGGCACAAATAGAGACGGGTCTTGATGAGACGTCTTCCCTATAGACGGGTATGTCATGCTGCTTGCCAAGGACAACTAGCTGCTCGATGGCGGCAGGTCGGCGTAGGTCGGCGGCAACGAGCAAGGGGCGGTATCCTAAGCCCTTCAGGTGCAGGGCTAGCTTTGCCGCTGTGGTTGTTTTCCCTGAGCCCTGGAGACCGACGAGCATCACCATTGCCGGGGGGTGGCTGGCCGGCACCATGTGACTGGGACCGCCCCCCAGAGTGGCGATAAGCTCCTCATTGACGATCTTAACAAGCTGCTGCGACGGGGTTAGGCTCTCCATAACCTCAGCGCCCAGGGAGCGCTCCCGCACCTTGGCGATAAAATCCCGTACCACCTTGAAGTTGACATCGGCCTCCAGTAGCGCCAGCCTCACCTCCCTGAGCGCCCCATCGATATCCCTTTCGCTGAGCCTGCCCTTGCTGCTCAGCCTTCCAAAAAGGCCCCTCAGCTTTTCCGATAAAACCTCGAACATTTCTCACCTCAGGCATCATTATTTTAATCGGCATGGCCCTGGCGGTCAAGCGAGCTAGGAGCCACTGGCTTGGTCGTGATAGAATAAGGGCGAGCTATTCTAGGGGGAGGCTGATCATGTCTTCACTAATCTTTTATGGTGGAGTGGGGGAAATCGGTGGCAACAAGATCCTCCTCGAGGACGGGGGTAGAAGGGTTTGGTTTGACTTTGGCATGAGTTTCGCTCAGTCAGGAAGGTATTTCGCTGAATTCTTACAGCCCAAAAAATATAATGGTGTTCTCGATTTCTTGGAGATGGACCTCCTGCCTGGGCTATGGGATATGGCTGGCTTTTATCGGGAGGATTATCTTTCCCACGCCGCTATGGAGACCTGGGACAGGGCAGCATACGATGCCGTTTTCCTAACTCATGCCCATGCCGATCATTCCTTCTACATCCACTTCATAAGGAGGGAGATTCCCATCTACGCCTCTGAGGTAACCAGGCAGATTCTGGCAGCCATTGAGACCACCTCCTCTTCAGGGTTTAGCGATTTTTTGACCTTTAAGGAGACCTTTAAGTTGACGCCGAAGAAAAGAGGCGAGGGGCAGATGAGGCACATCGGCGAAAAGGCGAAGGTGGCCCGGGATTTCAGAGTAATCGGAGAAGGGGGAAAAGTCCTTATCGGCGATATAGCAATTGAGGCGCTAGCGGTGAATCACTCCCTTCCCGGGGCGCTGGGCTTTATCATCCATACCTCGCGGGGAGCCATAGCCTATAGCGGTGACCTCAGATTTCATGGCTATGGCGGCGATCTAACCAGAAAGTTTGTGGAGAGGGCAGCCGAGGTTGAGCCCATCGCCCTGATCTGCGAGGGGACTCGCATCAACGAAACCGAGAGCCTCACCGAGCAGGATATTCAGGATAGAGCGGGGAGGGTAGTTCAACAGACGAAGAATTTAGCCATCATAAATTATCCGTGGAAGGATGTGGAGCGAATGAGGAGTTTTTATGAGGTGGCAAGGGCTAGTGAGCGCAGGCTAGCGGTCAGCTTAAAGCAGGCGCATTTGCTCAAAAAGCTGGAAGGCACCGATGCCCAGGCACCCTCTCTAGATGATGATCATATAGCCATTTACATCGATAGAAAAAGTTGGGGGCTGGTGACCAAGCCCGACTATCCAAGGAATATCGTGGAGCAGGACTACGAATACTGGGAGCGCGAATTTTTGGAGCACCCAAATCGGGTCACCTGCGAGGATATTCATCGCCAGCAAAGCGATTTCATCATCAGGGTCGATTTCTTTGCCCTGGCCGATCTCATCGATCTCAGGCCTGCCCAGGGCTCCTGCTATATTCGGTCGGTCACCGAGCCCTTGGATGAGGAGGCGGAGATTGAATTGTGGCGGGTGGAAAACTGGCTGAGGCATTTCGGCCTCTACCCCTATGAGCAGATTCACGCCTCAGGGCATGCCTCGGGGCCGGAGATCAAAAAGCTTATCGAGGATATAAATCCAAAGCTGGTTTTCCCCATTCACACGGAGCATCCGGAGCTCTTTGAGGGGATCGTCCCCAAGGGGACAAAGGTGGTTATCCCTGAGAGGGGGAGGGAATACAAGATTTGAGGAGGGCAACAATTCGGCGGGAGCTTTTAGAGGAGGCGAAAGATGATCCCGATTAAGCTGGCGCTGAGAAACTTCATGTGCTATCGAGAAAACGTGCCACCCCTTTCCTTCGATGGCATCCATGTGGCCTGCCTTTGTGGCGACAACGGCAATGGAAAGTCGGCGCTCCTCGATGCCATGACCTGGGCGCTTTGGGGGGAGGCGAGGGCTAAAAGCGATGACGAGCTCATCAATATGGGGAGGACGGAGATGGAGGTGGAGTTCGAGTTCGCCTCGGGCCAAGACCGCTACCGGGTGATTCGCAAGCGGACGAAGCCGAGGCTGAACCGCGTGGGGCAGACCCTCCTCGAGCTTCAGTTGGCCACGGAGCAGGACTTCAGGTCGATCACTGGAAACACTATTCGGGAGACGCAGCGGAAGATCACCGAGATCCTGCGCATGGACTACGATACCTTCATTAACAGCGCCTTCCTCCTCCAGGGTCGCGCCGATGAGTTCACTGTCAAGTCGCCCTCGAAGCGCAAGGAGACCCTGGCCGACATCCTGGGCCTTTCCTTTTACGATGAGTTGGAGGAGCGAGCAAGAAATTATGCCCGGGAGCGGGAGCGAGACAGAAGGGGCCTGGAGAACGACATCAAAGATATAGACGATGATCTGGCCCACAGAGAGGAGTATGAGATTCAGCTCAAGGGGGTGATGGAGGCAATCGCTGAATTGGAAAGGGAGGCGGAAAGACAGGAGGGCAGGGTCAATGCATTGCAAAAGCAAAAGAACGAACTCGATCTAAAGAGGGAGCAATTAGCGGAGGTGGACAGGCGCATTGCCCAGGCGGAGGGGGAGCTTTCCTACCTTATGGGCCAGGTTTCAACCCAGCGTCGTCGCGTGGAAGAATATGAAAAAGTCATCGCAGAGCGGACAGCGATAAGGGGAGGATTTCATCAGCTCCTTGAAGTAAAGAGGGAAAACGAAGAGCTAAACAATAAGCTCGGGGCATTGCTTAACATAAATGAAAGGAAGGCCAGGCTGGAGCAGCTGGTGGAAAAGGCGAAGGGCGAATTGGTCGCCGAGAAAAGGATTGGGGGCAGCAAGATTGAGCAACTGGAGCCCAAGGTCAACATGCTGGCGAGAATTGAGCAGGAGTTAACCGAGGCCAGGGGGCGACTCGATGAGATGGTGGCCTGGGAGGAGGAGCTTTCCCAGAAGAGGCGCCTCTCCCAGGAGCTTTCGAGCCAGATCAGCCTCCTTGAGTCCAGGGGTGCCCAGCTTGAGGAGGAGATAAGGACGCTGGAGGAAAAGCTTGACCTGCTCTCCCCAGAGGAGGCGAGATGCCCCTTATGCCAGACGGAGCTTGGCGTCGAGGTGCGCGACAGGATCGTGGCCAAATATGAAGGGGAGAGAAGTGCTAAAGCGGACGCCTATGAGGCAAATCGGCAGGAGATCGACCGGAGAGGGAAAGAGCACCGCTCTGTGGAGGGGGAGGTTATCAATTTGGAGGGGAGGATAAAAAGGGAGCGAGCAGCGGGGGAGGGTCGGGTGGTCACCTTGGAAGGCAAGATTGCCGAGGCGAGGCAGGCTGAGCTGGAGATCGCTGAGGAGAGGGTACGCCTCAGCGAGGTCGAGGAGCGCCTGGCGAAGGGGGATTTCGCCCTTTCCCAGCAGAGGGAGCTCAGGGAGGTGCTGAACCAGCTAGAGGAGCTGGCATACCACCCGGAGAGGCATCAGGAGGTGCGGCAGCGCCTGGCTGAGCTTGAAGGCTATGAGGAACTGCATCGAAGGCTTGAGGAGACTGAAAGCCTTATCGAGGGGGAGAGGGAGAGCCTGGCACAGGCGGAGCGGGCTGCCTCCACCAAGCAAAGAGACCTCTCGGAGGATGTCCAAAGGAGGGAGGCCCTATCTGTGGAATTTGCTGCCCTCCCCGAGCTGCTAGCCAGCCTGAGCAGCGCCCAGCAAGTCCTTGAGGAACTGCTCCAGCGACAGCGCAACGGGCGTGATAGAGCAGTGGAGCTTCAAACAAGGCTTGAGCACCTCGCCTCTCGGCAGCGGATCAGGGCAGAGAAGGAAGGGGCATTGCTCCAGGCCTCCAGGGAAAAGGGGGTTTATGAGGAGTTGGCCGCTGCCTTTGGCAAGAAGGGGATTCAGGCTTTGATCATCGAAACGGTGCTCCCCGAGATCGAGGAGGAGGCGAACAGGCTCCTTTCAAGGATGACCGATAACAGGATGCATATAAAGATGGAGACCCAGCGTGCCTACAAGACCAGGAAAGGGGAGGAGGAGACCCTGGATATAAACATATCGGACGAACTAGGCACTCGCCGCTACGAGATGTATAGCGGCGGCGAGGCCTTTCGCATCAATTTTGCCCTGCGCATCGCCCTCTCCAGGCTCCTGGCGAGGCGGGCGGGGGCTCCCCTGCCCACATTGATCATCGATGAGGGCTTTGGCACCCAGGACTCCAGCGGCAGGGAGAAATTGGTCGAGGCCATAAACTCCATTCAGGACGATTTTGAGAAGATCCTGGTCATCACCCATATCGAGGAGCTAAAGGACGCCTTCCCGGTGCGCATCGAGGTCACCAAGACCGCCGAGGGCTCGCTGATCGAGGTGAGCTGAGGATTGACAGCGGGGCGGTTCTGGGATTAATCTTTACTACACTGCTCTAAGGAGGGTTGAATGGCAATTGAAGTAACGATTAAAAAGACGGAGCCGGTGACGGTAGCCTTCCTCTCCATGAAGGGGCCTTTTACTCAGATGGAGGAGGCCTTCGGAAAGCTCTTTGACTGGATTGTGGAGAAAGGGTACGCACCTGCCGGTCCTCCTTCAGGGATGTACTTCAATGACCCCGGGCAGGTGCCCGAAGAGGAACTGCTCTGGGAGTTCCAATGTCCCATAGGCGGCGAGATATCCACTAGCGGACCCGATGACCGAGGACTTGGCATTAAGAGGTTGGAGGCGGTGGAGGTGGCCTCCACTATGCACAAGGGACCTTTTCATGAGGTGGGCAAGACCTATGGTGCCCTCGCTGGTTGGATCATGGAGAACGGCTACGAGATCGTTGGCCCGGCGGAGGAGATTTACTTCAGCGAGCCGGAGAAGACGCCTCCCCAGGAGCTACTCACCGAGGTCAGGTTCCAAGTGAGGAAAAGGTAGGGGACTGGAACTATGTATCAGGGGCGAGCTTCGATATGGTGAAACCTGCACCTTCAGGTGTTTCCTGGTGATCGATAACCATTCCCTCTAGCGTTGGGGCTATGTCAGGCCCTACAAGCAATACCTTGATACCCCCTTCGCTTTCCACCACTTGATCCCCTTCTCTTTCGTTGTCCAAAACCAACTCTAACCGGTTTGGGTCTGAAGGGGAAGCAATAATCCTGATAGCCACTTCCGGGTCCGTTGCCTGCACTTGCAAAGCTTCTTTAAGTTTTTCCTTTGCAGTTGCAGTCACTGTTAGCACATTACACCTCCTTACGCTAAGCTTCTATCATCCTTATATTCTCTGCCCGGAGGCCTTTAGGTCCTCTCTCCACATTGAACTCTACGCTGTTGCCCTCTTCTAGAGCGTCAAAATCTATCCCCTCCAACGCCGAGCGGTGGAAGAAGATCTCTTGGCCATCTTCGGCACTGATGAAACCGAAGCCCCGGTCCCGGATAACTCTCTTTATCTCTCCTTTCAAGTCTCACCTCCTTAAAGCCATATAGACAAGCTCTGGGTTAGCCTAATCCGCTCAGTTTTCCTCTGTCCCTATTATAGCAGCTTTTTATACCACTGTCACAGCCCCAATTCCTCGGCGATCCCCTGCATCGCCTTTCCGACACGGAGTCCGATGAGTCGGACAAGCCGGCGGCACTTATCTTTTCCCTATAGTTTGTAAAAACTCACCCTCATCGATCTCAAGCTGCTTGAGGATGTCTGAAAGCAAGTAGGGACTCATAGTCCTGGCCGGGTGAATGGGAATAGGAGCGCGGCGGCAATCTGGATGATGAAATATTGCATGACTACCCTTTTGGCGAACCCTGGCAAATCCCAGCACCTGAAGACCCTTGGCCACTTCCCGAGCTTTAAGCGGAGGCAGCCTTGTCATACCGCTATTGCAACCCAGCTCGTGCCGATCTCCTCCGGAATCTCCTCACCACGCTCTTTGCGGTATTCAAGGCAAAGCTCGAGCACCTCTTTAATATTAGCCAAGCACTCCTGGTAGCTCTCACCCTGAGCGTGGGCTTCCGGAATAAGGGGGCAACTGGCTATGTAGAATCCGTCGGCTGCCTTTCTGATCATAGCAGTATATTGCATCTTTCTCCTCGCTGACCCGATTATAGCAGGTTATAGACGAACTCGCTTGCCCAGAGCGGGACTGGAAACCGGCCAACCTACAGCCCCAGGCCGATCTCGGTGCACTTTGCGGTCTACTGGCAGCCCTACAGCTCGATCTCCCTCAAGTCCTCGGCAATCTTAAGCCTGGGCTCGGTGAGGGCCTGGATCTCCTCGGCGTTCCAGCCCGGGGCCACCTCCTTCAAGACCAGCCCCTCCTCTGTCACCTGGATGACGGCGAGGTCGGTGACGATGAGGCTCACGCACTCCTTGCCGGTGAGGGGATAGCTGCACTCGCTGACGACCTTGGGCTGCCCATTCTTCATGGTGTGCTCCATGGCGATGATCACCTTCTTCGAGCCCACCGCCAGGTCCATGGCGCCCCCGATGTTGCCTACCCCCCTCTCCGGTGACATCCAGTTGGCAAGGTCGCCCCTTTCCGATACCTGAAATCCCCCCAATACCGTTATATCGATATGCCCTCCCCTGATCATGGCGAAGGAGTCGGCATGGTGGAAGAAGGACATCCCGGGAAGGCGGGTCACAAATTGCCCCCCGGCGTTGATGAGGTCGATGTCCCGTTCCTCCTCGGAGGCGATGGGGCCGAAGCCCAGGGCGCCATTCTCGGTATGAAAGATGACCCTTCTCCCCTCAGGGATGTAGTTGGAGGCCAGGGTGGGGATGCCGATGCCCAGGTTAACCACATTGCCATCCTGGAACTCCTTTGCCACCCTCATGGCAATGGTCTCCCGATCAAGCCTGTCCTTCATTTCCCCTCCTTGGGCCTCTTCACGATGCGCTGCACATATACTCCGGGGGTGACCACCGTTTCCGGGTCGAGCTCCCCGGGCTCCACAATCTCGTCCACCTCAACGATGGTGACCCTTGCCGCGGTAGCCATTATGGCGTTAAAGCTCCTCGATGTCCCTCGGAAGACCAGGTTCCCCATCCTGTCCGCCTTATGGGCTCTGATCAGGGCATAGTCCGCCTTCAGGGGCAACTCGAGGAGGCACTCCTTGCCCCCGATGACCCTCCTCTCCTTCCCCTGCTCGATAACTGTGCCCACGCCGGTGGGGGTGTAAAACCCCTCGATTCCCGCGGCCGCGGCCCTGATCCTCTCCGCCAGTGTCCCCTGGGGAACCAGTTCCAGCTCGGCCTCCCCAGCCAGGCACTGTTTCTCGAAGACAGTGGGCCTTGAGGGCGATGGAGAAAAGGGGTAGGAGGCGATGGCCTTTTTAACCTGCCTGTTCTCCACCAGAATGCTGGGATCGATATAAGATATCCCCGGCTTGGTACCGAAGGTGCCACCGAGGCCGGCAGTGTTGCCGACGATGGTGAGGTTCTTTGCCCCCTGATCGTGCAAAGCCAGGAGGAGGTGCTCCGGCATCCCCCCGGCGCCGCCGAAGCCATCGATCATGATGGTGGCTCCATCGGGGATGTCCGCCACCGCCTGCTCGAAGTTTTGGTATAATTTGCCTATCGCCATGTTAGACCTCCTAGAGCCCCAGATCGGAGGCGATCCCTTGCATCGCCTCCAGTCCCAGGGCGATGAATTCCTCAAGCTCGAGCCCGATCTCCCGGCATTGGGCCATCTGCTCTCGATTTACCCCGGCGGCAAATCGCTTCTCGCCAAAGCGCTTCATCAGGGACTGAGCGCTGAGCCCAGCGAGCTTTTTATCGGGGCGCACCAGGGCGCCAGCAACGATCAAACCGGTAACGGGGTCGGTACACCACAGGGCCTTTTCGAGCAGGGTTTCAGGGGGGACGCCATGGGCCTCATTGTGGCACAGGATGGCGCGAGCCATCCCCTCACTGGCGCCCAGCTCCCTGGCGATATCTGCCCCTAGCTTGCTATGGGTTGAGAGGTCGCCCTCGGTGAGTTCCACATCGATGTCATGGAGCAGCCCGGTGAGCCCCCATTCTTCCTCATCCTGGCCAAACCTTCTTGCCAGTGCCCTCATGATGGCCTCGGTGGCCAGCATGTGGTTGATGAGGTTACGATTTTCCACATTGGCCTTGATGGAGTCCAGGGCCTCGTCTCTGGGCATATTAATTTCCTCCTGCCTGAGCAGCCACACCTACCCTGTCGCCAGCGTGTTTCGCCAGCGCCCCCCTCAGGTATTGCCCGGTGAAGGACCCATCCTGCTGTGCCACCTCCTCTGGGGTCCCGGTGGCGATGACATAACCACCTTTGTCGCCGGCCCCGGGACCGAGGTCGATGATGTAGTCGGTGTTCTTGATCATGTCGAGGTGGTGCTCTATGAGGACCGCTGTGTTTCCCGAATCAACCAGGCGATGCAGCACCCTGAGCAGGGCTGCCGCATCCTCGAAGGAGAGCCCTGTAGTGGGCTCATCGAGGATGTAAAGGGTCTTTCCCGTTGCCCGTTTGGAGAGCTCGGTGGAGAGCTTCACCCGTTGCGCCTCGCCACCGGAGAGTGTGGTTGCTGGCTGCCCCAACTTGATATAGCCTAAGCCCACATCCTTCAGTGTTTCTAGCTTGCTTTTCACTTTAGGAAAATGCTCGAAGAACGAAAGAGCCTCCTCAACGCTCATCTCCAGGATCTCGGCAATATTCTTCCCCTTAAACCTAATCTCCAGCGCCTCGCGACTGTAGCGTTTCCCCTTGCAAACCTCGCAGGGAACGGTGACATCGGGCAGAAACTGCATCTCAATCTGGATATAGCCCTCGCCGCGGCAGGCCTCACAGCGCCCCCCCTTGACATTGAAGGAGAAGCGCCCTGGAGGATAGCCCCTCATGCGTGCCTCTGGCACCGTGGCAAAGAGCTCTCGAATCGGGGTGAAGGTGCCGGTGTAGGTCGCCGGGTTTGAGCGCGGGGTGCGACCGATGGGCGACTGGTCGATATTAACCACCTTATCGATGTGCTCCAGCCCCTCGATGCCATCGCAATCGCCGGGGCGAACCCTGGATTTATAGAATATCTGGGCCAGCTTCTTATAGAGGATGTCATCGATGAGGGTGCTCTTGCCACTGCCGGAGACGCCGCTGATGCAAACGAACCTCCCCAGGGGGATATGGACATCGATATTCTTCAGATTGTTCTGGCGAGCCCCCTTTATCACCAGCTCACCCCCCGAGCCGGGGCGGCGCCTTCGGGGAAGGGGAATCTCCTTGGCCCCGCTGAGGTACTCACCTGTTATAGAATCAGGGCAGTTCATGATGTCCTCCATGGTCCCGGTGACCACGATCTCGCCCCCGTGCTCCCCGGCGCCGGGACCCATGTCGATGATGTGATCGGCAGCCCTCATCATCGCCTCATCGTGCTCCACCACCAGGATGGTGTTGCCCAGGTCGCGGAGCTTCTTCAGGGTATCGATGAGGCGATAGTCGTCAGCGGGGTGCAAGCCTACCGTGGGTTCATCGCAGATATAGAGCACCCCCATGAGTCCACTTCCGATCTGGGTGGCTAAGCGAATTCGCTGTGCCTCGCCGCCGGAGAGGGTGCTTGAAGGGCGGTC
>JBHIBU010000018.1:0-12393 GCA_046759245.1 Dehalococcoidia bacterium
CCCAGGGTTTCTTGAACATTGTTAGCGCTGAGCGCCCAAAGCCGATTACCGTCCATCCCCCCAGTGTCTGTATTATATCGCCGGCATCAACCACCCTTGCCCCAATACGTTTTCTTTTTTTCTCCTCGCCGGCGCACAGTAGATTGTAGAAGGGCTCCACCATTTGCTTATTGATATTGCCCATATTGCTTATCAGGGTTGAATCCTTCCTCAGATATCTTTGATTGTCAATAAGGAACACTGCATCCGCCACCTCGTATGTCGACTTGAGGCATGTCGCTGTGTTGTAAATACATCTTTCCTCGTTGTGCTCCTCGTGTTCAAAGGGAAGGACAACCAGAGCATAGACTGGCTTATCCAGGTAACGGTCCTTGACGGCCTCGACTACCACCGGGAGCCCTCCAGAGCCTGTGCCTCCGGAAGCAGAACCAATTATCAAGAAGGCGTCCGTCTCATAGAACCTTTTAGTGGTTCTTATGGCATCGATAATCTTATCCACGCCCTCCCTTATTAACTGGGCACCAAACTCATTTATCTTGCCCACGCCATGACCGCCTGTCTTTCGCCCACCTAAGAGGATTCTATGCTGGAAATCGCTGCGTATAGTTGTCAGTCCTGTCAGGTCAGCTTCATCGCTATTTACTGCAAAGGCGCCGGTGATGACCTCGATACCTCGATGAGTTGAGGCTCTTTTGCCCATCAGGGCAAACTCGTCGGCGATTCTTCCACCACACTGTCCCAATCCTACAACAACCAGCTTCATCTCTAACCTCCGTTTCCTCCAAAATAAAGATTTTGGGCGATTTTATCTTATTTTAACCTTTCCTTCATCTCATTTTAGACATAAACCCCCTCTGTTGTCAAGTCCCCACCTTTTGTAGATACTCACAATGACACCGCCGATGCCGGCGTTGTGTTGCAGCGCAGCCTTTGGTTTACCGGGAACCTGCTTCCTTGGCACCGCCATTGGGAGGCACTGCTGCATGGCCGATCAAAATCCCCATCGTTGAAAGAAAAAGGCATTCGATGAAACATATTAACATAAAGTTTCCCCGTCGTCAAGAAGGGTTGCCATTGGGGGCTATGCCCTCTCTTTTGGGCTATACTATCATAAAAACTGGGGAACGGCAATATGCTATAATAATTTCTTCTCTCACATAGAGAACATCATTTGAGGGGTGCCAGATGGAATTTAGAAAAGAGATAAGAGCCATGGAACTCCTGAGCCCTTTGCATCGATTTGAAAGCGAGATTCAGCTTGTGGAGTATAGAGAGGATCCACTGACCGGTTGCCACAGCAGGCTAAACGTGGCAAGGGCGGGAAGGACGAGGCAAGCGCAAAGGATCGAGGTTGATTTAGGTGAGGCAATGGAGGGAACGAGGGCGGACTGCTTTTTCTGCCCGGAAAACATTGAACAGAGAACGCCGAAATTCCCGCAGGAGATTTGCCGGGGCGCCAGGATAAAGAGGGGGGAATCTACGCTCTTTCCCAACCTATTTCCCTTCGCTGAGTACCATGCCGTTGGGACCTTGACCCGGGAGCATTTTCTCGATCTGGGGGAGTTCACCCCCAAGATGCTTTTGGACAATATGCTCGCTTCCAGAGAATACATAACCTCTGTTTACCGAAAGGACGAAAAAGCGAAATATCCGATGTGGATCTGGAATCATCTGCCGCCCAGTGCGGCCAGCGTAATCCATCCCCACGTTCAAATACTTGTAGATAGAGCGCCGGCACCGGAATTGAGCAGGCTCTTGCAAAAAAGCGAGGAATATTTCGCTAGGCACGGTAGGAACTACTGGCAGGATTTGATCGGACAAGAAAAGGGGCTTGGCGAAAGGTATATTGGCGAGAACGATTCTCTAGCGGTTATCGCAAGCTATGCCCCCAGGGGGAATAGAGAGGTTCAATTCATATTCAAGGGGCTGAGCAATTTGGCAGATTTGGAGGAGAAGCAAGCGCAGGACTTCGCCTTTTCCATCATAAAGATACTTCGTTGCTATAAAGAGATGGGGGTGAACTCCTTCAACCTGATCACCTATTCTGCGGCTGTGAAGGAGAACCTCGATTATTACTCCCTGAGCGCCAGGATAATCTCCAGGCCGGTCTGGCAGCCCTTTTATACCAACGACGCCGGTTTTATGGAAAGATTCTACGATGTCTGGGTCATTGAGACCCTACCCGAGGATATCGCCAGGGAGATGAGGCTAGTTTTTTAAAGCGCCTCTAGGCCTAGCTCCTTCAGCTTCTTGGCGGTAGGAGCGCCGCTCTTCGTATCCCAGCCCCTTTCCTCATAGTAATCATCCAAAATCCTCTCCATATCATCCTCGGTTAACATGGTGGTCTTATAGTAGTCCATAAGGTGATAGTCCCGGCCTTCGCCTTTGAGGGGGGTGAACCACACCTTTGGCGCCCTATCATCCTCTCGGCTGAACCCGGCTCTAATATTGAGCACCTTCGTTAGGTTCCAGGTCCGCTCTGCCGCCTTCAAGAGGTCGCTTGGGCTTATCTCGATCCCGGTGACCGCTGAATAGAGCTCGGCGACCGTTTTTGCATCGTAGAACCTATTGATATAGAGTCGGTGGCACCGACCCAGGCAATTAGAAAGGGAATACCAATCCTCGGCATATCTGGTGAGCCGCCCCGGGTTGAAGGAGGTGGGGGTGAAGATGCGCTCCATTGCCTCAGCGGGAACCCCCACCTTCTCCGCCTCTCTCACCCATTGCTCAACAGGTCTTCCTGGGTTGTAGGAGGGGGCGCCAAGGGTCCCGGCCATGCTGGCGGGGCCCCCGCTGCGTGCTGGGTTCACCATTTGCGCCACCTGGGACGTGCTGATGCCTGTTAGCCTGGGTTCCCCAAAAAGAGGGTAGCCCTTGATATGGATTGCTTGCTCCTGCGCTCCTTTCCCCACCCTGTTAGCAGCGCCCACGATACCCTCAGCGAGCACATCGCCAAAGCCCTGCCTCAAGGCTGCCATCTCAAGCAGCTTGATAGTGGTTTCAAAATCCTCTTTCAGTTCTAGGCCACCGCTATCCTCCTTGGTGATGACCCCCTTTTGGTAAAGGTAGACCACGAGGTCTCTTACTGCGGCAAAGCAGAAGCGGCAAATCCCGTATCTATTGGCTATATCCAGGAATTTGATGGAGCGACTATATTCCTCTAACGCATTCTCGCCACCGTAATCCTCCCCCGATTCGTAATGGGTCATGTAGGTTACCATGCCGGCGCAGGGGCCTTCTTTAAGCCTGTTGAGCTCTTTGTCAGCGGTGGGGCAGCTGGCGCAGGCGAGGGGTTTCCTCGCCCTATAGTGTATTTCCTTCACATCCTTTCCTGGGTCAGAGCTAACCTGGCTCCAGTTCTGGGAGATCCTTGTCTTGAGCACTGCCCAGTCTGCGGTCATGCCGAAGAAGCCACCCTCGATCAATGTGTCACGCAGGCGATAATTCATGATGCGCTCCAGCAAACTGTCCACCAGCCTGTGGAGCCTGAGGCGGTGGGCAACCCTTATCCCTCTGGTGCCCTGAAGGGCCACAATGGCTTTGAGGTTCTTCGAGCCCATCACTGCGGGAAGGCCGCCGCTGCCCAGAGTACCCCCCTTATCGATGGATGTTATCGAGATCTTGACCAGATTCTCCCCTGCCTGACCTATGGGGATTACGCTACAAGGCTCATAGCGATTTCGCAGCTCATCCACTGTTTCAAAGATATCCTTGCCCCAAAGATGCTGGGCATCACATAGTGCCACATCGTCATCCAGGATCTTGAGGTACACTGGCTTTTCGGCTCTGCCGCTGATGACCAGATGGTCATACCCCGATAATTTGAGCATAGTGGCGAAGTTCCCTCCTCCGCAGGCGGTGGTGTAGGCGCCGTTGAGGGGGAATCTGCTGGTTACCAACAGCTCGGCGGAACCAGGAACTATCGTGCCTGAAAAAGGGCCGCTGCCGATGATGATGCAATTTTCGGGGGAGAGGGGATCGACATGGGGAGGGATGAGGTCATAGGCCAGCTTGTTGTTGATTCCCCAACCACCGATGAAGGTTCTCGCCAGCTCGGGGTCAAGGGGCTCTTTCCTTATCTTGGCGCTGGTTAGGTCGACGTATAGGATTTTTCCAGCATATCCCGGGAGTCCCATTTTATGCCTCTTCTTCTAGCTCAGGATAAGCCCTTTATGGTCTGAAAGTACTTCCCCTCGGTCTTTATGGCAGGGGCGATCACCATCTCGACGCGCTGCATCTCTTTGATGGTGAGGGCTCCACACATGCCCATGGCAGTGCGCAGCGCCCCGATGAGGTTTTGCGTCCCGCCGGTGGCCGAGGTAGGTCCGAAGAGGATCTGCTCCAAGGTGCCGTAGGTGCCCACCTTAATCCGAGTCCCCCTGGGCAATGCCGGGTGAGGATTAGCCATGCCCCAGTGGCTGCCTTGCCCCGGGGCCTCCTCGGCTTGAGCAAAAATGGAACCCAGCATTACAGCATCGGCACCGGAGGCGAAGGCCTTACAGAGGTCCCCGCCGGTTCGAATGCCACCATCGGTGATTATCGCCACGTACCTTCCTGTCTCCCGGAGATATTGCTCTCGAGCAGCGGCGCAATCCATGGTCGCCGTCACCTGAGGAACACCGACTCCCAAAACCTCCCTTGTGGTACAGGCTGCCCCAGGGCCCACGCCAACGAGAACCCCTGAAATGCCTGTTCTCATCAGATTTAGAGCGGCGCTGTAGCTTACACAGTTACCGACAATGACTGGGATGGGCATTACCTGGCAAAGCTCGGAGAAGATGAGCCCGTGATAGCTTCTCGATATGTGGTGGGCGGTGGTCACTGTGGACTGCACCACAAGGATATCGATCCCTGCTTCCACGGTGATGGGGGCGAATCGCTTGGTGTTTTGGGGGGTAACCGAAACGGCGCAGAGGGCCCCATTGCTCTTGATCTCCCTTATTCGGTCGCCAATGAGATTACCCTCGATCGGCGCGGAGTAGACCTTTTGCAGCAGCGGTGTGATCTCATCGTCAGAGGCTTTGGCAATCTCGGCTAAAACCTCATCGGCATCCTGGTAGCGGGTCTGCACCCCTTCAAGATTGAGCACAGCAAGCCCCCCCAGCCTGCTCAGCAAACCAGCAAAACGGGGGTCGACCACGGCATCCATGGCAGAGGCGAGGATGGGGATGGGGAAGGTGAAGTTTCCCAGGGTACAATCGATGTTTACCTGTTCCGGGTTGATGGTAGTATCTCCTGGAACAAGCGCTACCTCGTCAAAACTGTAACACCGCCTCATCTCTTTGAACTGTGGGGCAGCCATGATCTATCCCTCCTCGGCCGTAACCGTAATTTTAAAAGAAACTATATCAGAGAGAAAGGCCCAAAGTCAATGGCAAGGGGAGAGGGCATTTACCAATGCTTATTGTTCCCACCCTCCCGCCCTCGGGAGCTTCGCTCCCATAAACTCACAGGGGTGCGGGGGCGCTAGCCCCCGAAATTATCTCTCGGGCGGGTGGGAGGGCAGAAAAGCGAGACTAGACAGTCTCAGTGGACGGCTGAGGGTTGGTAGGATATAATAGTTCGCTGCGAGTAATAAAATGCCTTAGATAGCTATCTGTGAAGCCAAATAGGAGGTAGTGGGCAATGCCAACCTACATTAAGACGCTCTCCTTCTCCACAGGCAGCAAGTTCAACCCAAAGAAGGACGACCCCAAAGTGAACACTGCCCTCCAACAACTTCAAAGTCAAGGAGCCAAGATCAGCGATGTCGAAGTAAGCCTGGGGGGCAGCATTCTGACCGGCGTCGTAGCTGTCTACTTGATCACCTACGAGGTCCCC
Organism: Dehalococcoidia bacterium; assembly: GCA_046759245.1. Taxonomy (GTDB): domain Bacteria; phylum Chloroflexota; class Dehalococcoidia; order E44-bin15; family E44-bin15; genus JBHIBU01. Next base: position 5,821 of record JBHIBU010000018.1, read on the forward strand.
AACCCCATAGGCTGAGCAAAGCTGGGGGATTGATGCCTACACTTTATATCGTAGCCACCCCCATAGGTAACCTGGAGGACATCTCCTTGCGCGCCCTGCGCATCCTTGATGAGGTGGCGCTGATTGCGGCGGAGGATACCAGAAAGACAAGGCGCCTCCTTGCCACCTATGGCATAAAAAAACCGCTCGCCAGTTACCACGAGCACAACAGGAAAGCCAAGCTCTCCTACCTTTTGAGTCGTCTTGAGTTGGAGGATATAGCCCTGGTCTCCGAGGCGGGGATGCCCGGGATAAGCGATCCCGGCTACGAGCTGGTGGTGGCAGCCAGTGAGCGGGGTATTCCCATTGTTCCCATCCCTGGACCCTCCGTATTGGTCACCGCCCTCGCCGTCTCTGCACTTCCCAGCAACGAGTTCATCTATCTCGGCTTTCTTCCCCGAAGGAAGGGGCAGCGTCGTCGTTTTTTCGAACAGATAGCTGAGGAAGAGAGAACGATCATTGCTTTCGAAGCGCCGCACCGTCTCATTGATACCTTGGAGGACATTTTGGACATCCTGGGGGATCGCAGGATCGCCGTATGCCGCGAGCTGACCAAGATTCACGAGGAGGTTTTCCGGGGGGCGGTGAGCGCCGCCAGGGAGCATTTTCGGGAGCCGAGAGGGGAATTTACCCTGGTTATTGAAGGGAAGTCGAAGGGGGAAAGGGCGCTCACCGCCCCCTTGGAGGGGGAACTGCGCCAATTGTACCAAAAAGGGCTTTGCGCCAAGGAGGCGATCTCCCAGGTGGCAAAGGCGACAGGCGTGCCTAAGAAGGAACTCTACAAGGTCTGGCTGAAGCTGAGTTAGATTTTGTGTTCTGACCATGAATTGTGATAGAATAAACTAGCGTTTCTGAGGAAGGATGGTTCGCATGGGGGAGCGGATCTTTATCGGGGTCGCCTGGCCTTATGCCAATGGCTCTCTTCACCTGGGTCATGTCGCCGGTGCATATTTGCCCCCGGACATCTTTGCCCGTTACCATCGGCTCAAGGGTAACGAGGTGCTTATGGTCTCGGGCTCGGACCAGCATGGCACCCCGATAACGGTGCGCGCCGAGGAGGAGGGGAGGCCACCCCGGGAGATTGCGGCAAAATATCATGAGGAGTTCCTCGACTCATGGCGGAGGCTGGGCATCTCCTTCGACCTCTTCACCAGCACAGATACCCAAAACCATCACCAGCTCGCTCAGCATTTCTTCCTCACCCTTAAGGATAAGGGCTACATCTACAGGGATACCATGGCCTTGCTTTATTGCCCCAGTTGCCACCGATTCCTTCCCGACCGCTATGTGGAGGGGACTTGCCCCTACTGCCGCTTTCAAGGGGTGAGAGGAGACCAATGTGATAACTGCGGCAAGCCGCTAAACTCGGTGGACCTTATCGATCCCTATTGTCGCATATGCTCCGCCCTTCCCGAGGTCAGGGAATCGGAACACTTCTTCCTCCGCCTTAGTGCCTTTAACGATCAGCTTCTTGCCTGGGTGAAGGGGCAGTCTCACTGGAGGCAGAATGTGTTGAACTTTACCACCCACCTTCTCACCGAGGGGCTGAAGGACCGCGCCATTACCAGGGACATAGAGTGGGGCATCCCTGTGCCTGTGCCTGGCTTCGATAGCAAGAGGATCTATGTCTGGTTTGAGGCAGTGATCGGCTATCTCTCGGCGAGTATGGAGTGGTCTAAGAACCGGGGCGATGAGGAGAAATGGCGTGATTTTTGGCAGGAGGATGTCAAGTCCTATTACTTCATAGGCAAGGACAACATCCCCTTCCACACCATAATCTGGCCGGCGATGCTCTCGGGCTATAGTGGGCTTAACCTACCCTATGATGTGCCCGCCAACGAGTTCTTAACCCTCGAAGGGAGGCCCCTATCCACCAGTCGCAACTGGGCGGTCTGGCTGCCCGATTATCTGGAGCGCTATGACCCTGATCCTTTACGCTACTTCTTGTCGGTGAATATGCCGCAGAGCGGGGATACTGACTTCTCCTGGGGGGAGTTTGTTCGCCGCAACAACGATGAGCTGGTTGCCACCTATGGCAACTTGGTTCATCGTGTGCTCACCTTCACCTATCGCAGCTTCGAAGGCTTCGTCCCATCGCCCGCTGAGCTGGATGAAAAAAGCAAGGCGCTTCTTAAGAGGGCGGAGGATACCTTCGATGCCGTGGATGGGCTTCTCTATCACTGCCGCTTCAGAGAGGCGATGAGGAGTACGATGTCCCTGGCCCAAGAGGCGAATCGCTACCTTGATGACAAGGCCCCGTGGAAGAGGATCGAGGAGGATCGGGAGGGATGTGCCACCAGCCTATACGTTGCCCTGTCCGTGATCTCCTGCCTCAAGACACTTCTCTATCCCTTCCTGCCCTTCAGCTCCCAGAAGTTGCATCGCCTCTTGGGATTTGAGGGAAGGGTGGAGGATGCAAGCTGGGCCATTGCTTTTCTTCCCTCGGGCCAGAAATTGGCTTCGCCTGAGCCCCTCTTCGTCAAACTGGATGAGAAAATAGCGGCAGAGGAAAGTGCCAAGCTGGGGGTTGGCTGATGCTAGTGGATTCTCATGCCCACATCGATGCGCCCCTCTTCCATAGGGACCGCGACCAGGTGCTGGCCAGGGCGAGGGAGACGGGGGTGAGCGTTATCATAAATGCGGGCTTCGACCTTGAATCGAGCGGGGCTTCGATAAAGCTTGCCCAGAGGTACGTCGAGGTTTTTGTTGCCCTTGGCTTTCACCCCCATAACGCCGCTAAGATGAAGGATGGCGACCTTGAGAGACTGGCTGAGCTCGCCAAGGAGCCTAAGGTGGTCGCTATCGGGGAGATTGGGCTGGATTTCTATAGGAATCTATCGCCACGGGAGGCTCAGATCAAAGCCTTCAAACATCAACTGGAACTGGCACAGAGGCTCGGCCTACCGGTGATCATTCACTCCCGTAACGCCGAGGAAGAGGTGCTCGGCATCCTCACCGAGTGGGCGGGACGCCCTCAGAGCAAACCCCTGGGGGTGCTCCATTGCTTTAGCGGTGATGCGGAGCTTGGGGAAAGATATATTGAGATGGGCTTCCTCCTCTCCATCGCTGGTCCTGTTACCTATTCCTCCTCTCATGCCCTTGGGATTGCCCATGACCTTCCTTTGGATAAGCTTCTCATCGAGACCGATTGCCCTTTTCTTACCCCCGTTCCTTATCGCGGGAAGAGGAACGAGCCAGCGTACTTGCCTCTGGTGGCGGAAAGGATTGGTCAAATCAGGGGGCTGCCCAGCGACCTGGTGGCTGAGGGCACCGCCCAAAATGCCATTGAGCTTTTTCGGTTGCCCCTTCAGGCTTTTTGAGAAAGGAGTAATTTGCTTATCTCTTCTATATACGAACCGATCCAACAAGACATGGCTGAGGTGGAGGAGAGCCTTAAGGCGGCGGGCAAGGTTGATCTACCCTGGATGGTGGAGCCACTAGGATATGTTATGGAAAGTGGTGGCAAGCGCATCCGCCCCGCGTTGATCCTTCTCGCGGGCAAGTTTTACCACTACAACCCTGAGCAATTGATTCCTATGGCCACGGCCATCGAGCTTTTCCACACCGCTACCCTGGTCCACGACGATGCTGTGGACAAATCCTTGGTGCGCCGTGGCAGGGCCACCGTCAATAGCCTTTGGGGGGAAGGGATTGCAGTTCTTCTGGGCGACTATCTCTTTGCCAGCTCGGCGGAGCTGGTTTCCAGCACCGGCAACCTCAGGGTGGTGCGGCTTTTCGCCCAAATGCTGATGACGATATCCAGTGGTCAATTGCGGCAGCTCATGAGCGCCTATGACTGGCAGCAGGATCGTGAGGACTATTATCAACAGATCGGTAGCAAGACCGCCTCCCTCTTGTCCCTGGCTACCGAAGCGGGGGCGATTTTGAGCCAGGCCCCTGAGGAGGGGATTGAGGCCCTTAGAATCTATGGGCATGAATTGGGAATGGCCTTCCAAATTGTTGACGACATCCTTGACTTCATCGGTGAAGAGGAGGAGATGGGAAAGCCTGTGGGAAGCGACCTCCTTCAGGGGACCCTCACCTTGCCAGCGATCCTTCTCAGGGAGCGGTACGCCGCTGATCCCGTATTGAGGGAAATATTTGAAAAGACGGGAGATCAGGCAGGGGTTGAGCGGGTTATTGAGATGGTCCGTAATTCCTCCATTGTGCAGGAGTGCTACAAGATCGCCGACAGCTTCTGCGCTCAGGCCCGCCATGCCCTGGAGGGACTGCCCGACAATCCCAGCCGCAGGTCGCTCCTCGATCTGGCGGACTACGTAATCGAGCGCCGAAAATAAACTATCCTTCCCTCCTCAACCTATCCAACCACTCAACGGACTTCACTTCTCGCTCCAAAAGGTATCTTATGTAGTGGCGCATCGTTTGCTCCAGCTCCCTGGCGAGCTCGGCGTTTAGCCTCACCGTCCTCGCTTTGGCGTATTCGCTCTTCTGCAAAAAGCGCATCACCTTGAGGGCGTTGAGGGAGATCGGTCGCGCCAGGGGCTCCCCCTCCCGACATTGGGGGCAGAGCACACCTCCGCCGCTGGGGCTGAGGAAGTTGGTGGTAGGTTCAAGGGAGGTTTTGCAGCCCAAACACTGTTGTAGCTGGGGCCTATAGCCCAGGTGGGTGAGGAGGTTGAGCTCGAAGTAGCGCAGGGCGAGCTCCCCATCCTGCGCCTCGCAGAGATGGTGTAGGGTGTTGAGAAGTAGCTTGTAGAGGGGGTAGTTCTCCACGCGTTCCGGGGTAAATTGCTCCACCAGCTCGGCAGCATAGAGGGCCAGGCTGGCGCGCCATAGGTCGCCCCTCAAGGGGAGGAAGCTTGAGATGGTCTCGCCCTGGGTGATGATGTCCAGGTTCCGCCCCCGGGCCAGCATCAGGGCGCTATGGCTTAGGAGCTCGACATGCCCTCCCAGCCTGCTCTTGGGTCGGCGCACCCCCTTGGCCATAGCCCTGAATTTGCCCAGATTTGGGGTGTAGAGGGTGAGGAGCCTATCCGCCTCCCCCAGATTCATCCGCTTGAGGACAATGGCCTCGGTCTTATAGACCCTTGGCGTGGTCATTTTTTCGACCTATGGCAATCTTAGCATTACAACGTTTTCGGGCTTTGAGAAGCCGCCGCAGGCGATTTGGGCAAAGCGAAGCCTTTTAGCCGCTGTCGGCCGAAATCGCTTCTCTACACCCATCCGTATGGCGTAACGCTCTTGTAGGCCCGCCAGGTGAAGGCAGCGATGGCGATGACTAGCAGGATCGTCAGCCACAGTGGGAAGGGAGCCCAGACCTGCACCCCGAACATGGCAACGGTCAGTACCACGAATATGCAGATGGATGCTACGCGTTTGCGGCGCAGGCGCAGGGCGCCAATGCGAGGCGCGACATCAGCCGGTACAGGGCTGCTGGACTGGGCAAACAGAGCGTCAATCTGTGGCTGCAGGCTGAAGTGGACATAGGACAGGAGCGCGGCAATGAGCAAGAGCAGCAAGAACTTCAGTCCCAGCAGTGGGTTGGTGACCAGGGCATCCAGCCCCATTCCACGCAGCAGCACCAGTGCCAGCCCGGTGGTCAGGGCCGTGGCTTGGAAGACGAAGCAGGGAATGGTCCGGTTCTTGATGATGTTCTCCATGTAGGTGTCGGTACGGTCTCCCAGCGGTGGACCCAGCCGAACGCGCTGGTTGACAGTTACCAGAGCGTAGAAGGGCCAGGCCATAAGGATGGCATTGACGATATGGATAACTAGGAGGATGTCAATTAGGGTACTCATTGTTTCGTCTCCTTTATGCGATTTCGGCTAACGTTTCCAGGCTTTACGAAGCGAACCGTAAACCACCCGGATAGGGAAAGTATCGACCCAGGACTAGAGCACGACATTCGGGTCATCCTCGGATGCTGAGCCCATTTGGCACAGCTGATTCAGTGTCTCCTCAAACAGTTCGAAGAGGGATTTAAGCCGTTCTACATCTGTGATGAGGTGGGGCACTTCGAAGCGCAGTACGTCCCCTCCCTGGGGCAACCTCGAGAGGTGCCGGCTAGATATGAAGTTCTTGGCTACTAATTCAGCAGTATCAGCGCTGACTAGTAAATAAATGTCAGGCTGAGACTGAATCAATTGACGAATTCTCGGATTGGCAAACAATGTGCGGAGTTTAGATTCATCATTGCCCTTGATTATGAAGTCGCGGTCGAAGTCGGGATACCCAACCTCAATACCCTGCGTGCCGAGTGGCTTCCCTATTCCGTTCACGATAGACTTGCGGTAGATGGTGAAGCGGAAACCATCCTTGTTCACATAGGGGGCCATCATCCGGGCGTCACCAGCACCATATCCGGACGACGCGAGAGTATCCAAAGTAATGGTCCATTGCTTTACTTTTTTCACGGCTTTGTCACGCTCCCCGTATCCGCCCTGGATGAACTCGGCGCCGATTTCATCACAAAGCTGCCTCAAGGCCTCTCTTTCGGGCCGCCGGAATATCTTTTTGAGAAAACTCATTTAAATCCGCCTCCTTCAACTGTCTGTTGCCTTAAGCGTTTCGCCT
>JBHIBU010000019.1:0-12327 GCA_046759245.1 Dehalococcoidia bacterium
GATCTCAGCCTCCAGGTCCCCGGCCCCAAACCTTTGCGCCGTGGCAGCTAGACGCCGCAAGGGACTGACGATCTGCCGGGTAACTATCAACATTAGGCCAGCGGCTAGCAACAGCACCAGCCCACCCACCATAAAGGGATAGCTACCCATCCAAGGCAACACTAAAGCTTCCTGCTTTGACTGTACCAGGACTACACCCCAGGGCACCTGTTCCAGAGGAGCAAAGGCAACCATATGGGCCTTCATTTCTTCACTTGCGGGATGTTGCTCTATCCCAGATAGTCGCTCCTGAGCCAGAGGACGGATAGCCTCCCAGTGAAAGCTCTCCTCCATAGCCTGCCCCGGGAGGGAGCTGGCCAAAACAAGGCCGCTTGCAGACACCAACTGCAACTCGTAGTCAGCTCCCCGGCCCCGGAGGAAGAAGCCAAACCCACTGTTAGGAAGGTCAGGCATATCGGCAATGAGCACCCCCCTCACCACCCCCTGGTCATCTTTAATCGGTGCCACCAGGGAAAGGGTGGGACTGTCTCCGGTGAGCAGGGCCTCCTCCGCCTCTAGGTAAACCTGCCCCGCTTCAACTACCTCCCCAACCGCCTCGGTATCGGCCAGGGACTGGCCCACCTGCTGGGCAAGATAGGGCTCGGTCCACAGGACATTTCCCCCAGCATCCAGCACAGCTACAAAGACAGCTTGCTCTATTTGATGAAAAGGTGTCAGGATCTCTCGCAGGTCATACCGCACGGAGGCTAGCTGCTCCTTGTCAGAATCAGTCAGGTCGTCCTCCCACCCCTGTCCCATAACCAAAGAAGCATCCACTATTTCCGTACGCAGGTGTTCTATATCCTCGTCGATATCTAAAGCTATATTTTTGGCTACGGCCAGCCGCTCCTGGTATACCATATCAGTGGCCTGGTTGATAGTTTGTAAGGAAATCCAGGTCAACAGAACCATGAGGACTACTAGGCCCGCCCCTACGTAAATGAAGATTTTTTTCTGTAACCCGATGCGCCCTAAGCGAACCCTGACCCAGTGATTCCAGCGTAAAAGAGAACCGGCTGCAGCCAATAGACCCCGTGCCGGCCACCTAGCTCGGAGAGGGCTGGGCTCCGCTTCCTTGAGCCCCCTGGGTGATCGGGTTCCATGACTCCTTGGCTTCTCATCCATGTTTCCCCCTTCTCTCCACCCCCAGGCTCCTCAGATAGGCTACATCATTATGTAATCTTTGTCAATTCATATTTGGTACTTATGTACCCTTTATCAGTTGACCTTTAGTACTGCCCGCCATCCTGCGCCCCACCGAGGCTGCCACCGCCACCACCTGGGACATCAGTCGCTGGAAGTTGTCAAAGGTGAGCGACTGAGCGCCATCCTTGAGGGCAAGGTCAGGGCTGGGGTGAACCTCGATCATCAATCCATCGGCCCCTGCGGCCACTGCGGCCAGGGCAAGGGGGGCGACAAGGTGCCACTTCCCCGTGCCATGGCTTGGGTCGGCGATGATGGGCAGATGGCTCAGCTTCTCGATAATGGGAATGGCACTGACATCCATGGTATTTCTGGTATAGGTTTCAAAGGTCCTGATCCCCCGCTCACAGAGCATTAGCTGGCGATTGCCCTGGGACAGGATGTATTCGGCGGAAAGCAGCCACTCCTCGATGGTGGCCGACATGCCCCTTTTTAGCATCACCGGCTTGCGGGCTTTACCTACCTCATCAAGGAGGATGAAGTTCTGCATGTTGCGCGCCCCCACCTGAAGGATGTCGGCATAGCCTGACACCAGCTCCACATCCTGTGGGGTCATCACCTCGGTGATGATGGGCAGCCCGGTCTCCTCCCGAGCCCGAGCCAATATCTTTAGCCCATCTTCGCCCAGCCCGCGGAAGCTATAGGGGGAGGTGCTCGGTTTGAAGGCACCGCCGCGCAGGACGTTCGCCCCCGCTGCTTTCACGGCGTGCGCCGTCCCCAGAACCTGCTCCTCGGTCTCCACAGCACAGGGACCGGCGATCACCACGACCTCCTCGCCACCTATATTCAAATCACCAACCTTTATCGTGGTATCTTGGGGCTGAAACTCCCTGCTGGAGAGCTTGTAGGGCCTGGTGATGGGAATAACCTCCTCAACGCCGGGGAGGAGCTCGAGCATATCGCGGAGCTCGGGGTAGGTTCTCCCCACAACCCCGATGACGGTTCGCTCCACACCTCGGGAGAGATGGCCGGCAAACCCCTCCTTGGTTAGACGCTCAAGGATGCCATTGACCTCTTTCTCTCCGGAATCGACCTTCATCACTACAATCATCTTCTAGCCTCCGTTTTCCACTTTTGCCTTCTTCAGCGATCCCAAGACCTCAACCCCCTAGCTCCTTTGATATAAACGTGGACGATCTCCTCCACCCTCTTTTCCGTGTTAAAGACTATCAGGATGCGCAGACACATAGGTAAGCTGCCGGGGACATTCATCTCGTGCCCACACATTAGCGCCGTCTCAGAGAAGCCTATCTCCCTCGCCGCCACAGCGGGGAACTCGGCGTCGATGTCCGGGGTTGTGGTGAAAAGGATGCAAGCTACATCCTCCTCCCGAAGCCCATTGGCACTGACCATCTCCTGAAGCAATTCCTTGGTTGCCGCCAGGATATCCTCCCTGGTATTGGCCTCCACCGTGGTTGCCCCTCGAATGCCCCGACAGTTCATCGCTCGCGCCCCTTGCATCATATCACAAATAGCAAGGCAAGGGAATTATAGGCGAAATGAGTGAATATACAGGGCCATATTGAGTGAGTCCTGATATAAAGCCAGGCCAAGAGCAGGCCGAGAAGGAAGACGGGCACCAGAACCCCCACCTGCCAGAGTGTCAACACATGCACTAAAGCAAAGATGAGGGCGCTCAAGATAGCTCCCCAGCCATAGCCGTAGCGATTGCCGATGCCGCTAAAGATGAAACCACGAAAAAATATCTCCTCGGCGAAAGGGGCAACGAGGACGGCGAGAAGAGACAGCATAGCCAAGCTAAGTCCACTCTGAATAAATTCAGGGGGCACAGCCGGGGGTGGCTCCATGCCGAGGTTGACGATCAGAAGCTCATACAATACGTTAACCAACACTCCAATGCCAAGCACTACCAGAACCAGGAGCAGGGCTCGCTTCATGCTAAAGGAGCGAAAACCTAAAGCGCGCCATCCACTGCGGTACTTGGATACGCTGAAGAGCCACGCTGTGAAGAAAATCACCCCTTGCAAGGCAAAGCTTGTTACGAGGCCTGCTATAACGAGACGCTGGAGAAAGTCAGCAGAGGTCAAAAACTGCTCAAGGCCCTCGGGGCCAAGCTCCGCCAACTCCTCAACACCGAGCATGCTAATAGCAATAACCACAGCGGCAACAACAGTAAGAATTACGAGAAGAAACAGAAAACCAATAACCACCGCCACTCCCTTGGCGATGTCGCCCACCGTCCACGGAATTAGATCAGGGGTAGCCTCCTCCGATACCTTTCCTTCCATCACCTTACTAAGCCTCCATCTCAGAATCTTGGCCCAGGGATGAAAAATCCTCTTCCCAGGGGAGGGGCTCACTGGCGGTGACCTCTTCCTCAGCCATTGTCAACAGCTCCTCCTGTGACATGCCCAGGAGCTCGCCAAAGACATATTCGTTGTGCTCACCAAAGCAGGGGGCGGGAAGGCGAAGCCTACCCGGGGTGACGGCCATCCTCCAGGATAGGCCGGGGTAAAGATGAGTCCCCGCATCGGGGTGAGAGAGCCGTTCAAAAAAGCCCCGCTCCCCGAGGTGGGGGTCCTCCATCAGCTCGGCCACATCCAGTACAGCCCCAGCCTTAACGCCAGCCTGCTGCAACCTATTCATCAACTCATAGTGGTCATACTGAGAGGTCCATTCCTCGATGAGCTGGTCAAGCTCCTCCTGATTTTGCCACCGGCTCAGGGTATGGGCAAACCTCTGATCCTCAGTCCACGGCGGGTCGCCCATCACATGACAGAAGGAGCGCCACTCCTCATCGGAGGCGATTGCGATGACCACCCATGAGTCCTCCCCCCCGGCGCGGTAGCAGCCGTGGGGTGCCAGGGAGGGGTGGCGATTCCCCAGAGGCATTGCCGCCCTGCCGTTCATGGCATAATCCATAATGAACTCCCCGAGAAGGGGGGTGACCGCCTCCCTCATCGAGAGATCGATGTGGTTTCCCCTCCCCGTCAGGCGGCGATAGCGCAGGGCAGCCAAGATAGCGAAGGCAGCATGAAGCCCGCTGCTGGCATCGGCATAGGCCACCCCGGGCTTCAGCGGCCCCCCGTGGGGATAGGCGGTGAGTTTTGACAGACCGACCATGGCTTCGATACCCTCACCATAGGTAACATAGTCTCGATAGGGACCATCCTGACCATAGCCAGACATGGAGATCATGATGATCTGGGGGTTAACCCCCTTCAGTATAGGGTAATCCAGGCCAAAATTCCCCATCACCCTTGGCGTGAAATTCTCCACCACCACATCGCTGATCTTCACCAGCCTCTTGAAAACCGCCACCCCAAGGGGCTTTGCTAGGTCCAGGGTGATGGCATACTTGTTCCTGTTGACCTCGTTGTAATAGGCGAAGCGATTGTAGGATCTCTCCCCGGTGTCCCCATCGGGGAAGGAGGAGCCGAAGACGCCACCGGGCTTCATCCTCGGTAGCATCCCTCCCCTCCCAGAACGAGCGGCGCACTCCACCCTGATGATCTCCGCCCCCATGTCCGCCAAAAGCTTGGTGGCATAGGGACCAGCGAAGACCTGGGAGAGATCGATAACCCTTAAACCTGCTAAGGCTTGCCTTTGCGTTCCTGCCTCCTTAGATCGCCCCGTTCTCGCGGAGCCTGGCCAGATCACCTTTACTGAAGCCCAGCCTTTCGCCGTATATTTCCTCATTGTGCTCACCGAGAAGGGGGGCGCGACGCCCCCGCCACGGGGTCTCGCTCATCCTGAAGGGTGCTCCAGGATAGGCGAGGCGACCAGCAACAGGATGGTCCATCTCCTGAAAAAAGCCCCTTGCCTTATATTGCCGGTCCTCCATTAGCTCATCGATGCCCAGCACCATGGCGAAGGGGATCCTCCATTCCTGAGCCGAGGAGAAGATCTCCCCGGCTTCGCGGCTTTCAAGCCAGGGCTGGATCAGTCCCTCCACCTCATCGGCATAGCGGTAGCGAAGTATCGAGGCCAGCCTGGGCTGCATCAGCTCTGGGGTCTCCAGAAAGGTTGCAAAGTGATCCCAGTTTGCCCCTGCCTGAACATGGATCCAACCATCCTTGCAGGGCATCGCCGTGGAGGGGCACTGAAGGTGATGGCGGGGGCCCATCCGACCCCTTACAAAACCGCTGTAGCCATACATGGCCACCGAGGCCTCAAGGATGGAGGCCACCGCCTCCTGAAGGGAGACATCGATGTGCTGGCCCTCTCCGCTCTGATCCCTAAAATAGAGCGCACAGAGGGTTGCCACCGCAGCATTGAGTCCAGCTTGAAATTCGGCCTGAGAGCCGGGCAACTTCAGAGGCTCGAGAGCAGGGTCCCCCGTTAGCTGCATCAAACCCCCCATGGCCTGGGCGACAATATCTGAGCCCTGGTAGTCCCGATATGGTCCCCACTGCCCAAAATAGGAGATGGAGGTCATAATCAAAGTGGGGTTTACCTCCGCCAACGCCTCATAATCAAGCCCTAAGCCAGCCATCGCCCGGGGATGAAAATTCTCCACCAGGATGTCCGCCCCCTCTACCAACCTCTTGAATATCTCGACGCCGCTTCTGCTCTTTAGGTTGAGGGTGACCCCTTTCTTATTGGTGTTGAGGAAGAGGAAAAGCCCGCTCCGCTCTTGATCGGGCTCATCGCCAGGAAAGGGGCCCCTCCTGCGGCTTGAGTCGCCCCAGCCTGGCACCTCTATTTTGATCACCTCCGCCCCATAGTCTGCAAGCAGCTTGGTGCAATAGGGGCCGGAGATGTCCTCGGAGAGGTCCAAAACCAACAAACCGGATAAAGCTTGATCGGGCAAAAAGAGCCCCCTAAGCCTTTAGTCTGTCGAGGGCAGCCTTCTGAGCCTGGAACAGCTTTTCGATGCCCCTCTCAGCCAGGGAGAGCAAGGAATCGATGGCCTCTTTGGAGAAGGGGCTCGCCTCCGCCGTCCCTTGAATCTCCACAAACTGGCCCTCGCTGGTCATCACCACATTGAAATCAACCTCAGCCCAAAAGTCCTCATCATAACAAAGGTCGAGGAGATGCTCCCCAGCGACAATGCCCACGCTGGTCGCCGCCACGGCGCTTTCGATAGGAGACGAAGGGAGCAGCCCCCTTTCCCTTAAGCTATTGACCGCCTGAACCAAGGCGATATAGGAACCTGTGATCGCTGCTGTCCTAGTGCCTCCATCTGCCTGCAACACATCGCAATCAACGGTTAACGTCCTCTCGCCAAGGGCGTCCAGGTCAACCACCGCCCTCAGGGAACGCCCGATGAGGCGCTGGATTTCATGGGTTCTGCCCCCCACTCCACCCCAAGACTCGCGTGCGCTGCGGGTGATCGTGGAGCGGGGCAGCATGGAATACTCCGCAGTGATCCACCCCCTGCCCTCCCCCCTCAGAAAGGCGGGAACCCTATCCTCCACGCTAACGGCACAAATCACCTTCGTCTTCCCCAGCTCGATGAGCGCCGAGCCCTCGGCAAAGTCCTGAAAGCCGGATATGATGCGTACCGGGCGAAGCTCATCGTTGGCGCGACCATCTAACCTGAACAATTTGCCCCCTCTGAATAGGAAAAGTATACCATCAGTTGATGGCGCTGGCAATGAAGTGCCCACTACTGATATAATGAGTCGCAGGCTGATAAGGGAGATCTCATTGCACAGCCATCGCTCCGAGAAATATCCCGTGGTGAAAGCGGCGCAGGAAATTCATCTCCGCCGTCTCACCATCGATGAGGCCCTGCTCAGGCTTGACCGATACCTAAACGATGCCTTCCTCGGCGGTCTGCCTACGGTGAGGGTGATTCATGGCAAGGGAACGGGAGCGCTTCGCCAGGCGGTGCGAGAGGAACTAAAAGGTCACCCCCTGGTCAAATCCTTCAGGCCCGCCGAGTTTGAACAGGGTGGCGATGGTGCCACTATAGTTGAGCTGGCAACCCGATGATCGCTTAGGGAATATGGCAAGGATCGTAGTTATCTCCGATACCCACGACAGGAGCCTGGAAAGGCTACCTCCCGAACTGTTGCAGGAAATGGCCGAGGCTGACTGGGTGGTGCACTGTGGAGACTATAGCAACATCGCTCTCCTGAGCGAGCTGCGCCATCTATCGAGGCGTTTGATCGGTGTCTACGGTAATATTGACCCCAGGGAGATTCGAGAGGAACTGCCGGATAAGACAGTGTTTGAGGTCGAGGGAAGGCGCATAGGGGTCATCCACCCTTCTTGGGGCGGTCCCCCCTTCGGCATCGAGGAGGATATAGCCAAGGAGTTTGAGGGGGTGGACATCATCCTCTTCGGACACACCCACGAGGCATGCCACAAGACGATAGCGGGGGTGGTCTTCCTAAATCCGGGCCAGGCCTACCCCTCCTTCGGAAACCCTGCCTCGGCGGGAATCGTAACCGTAGGGCAGGAGGGGATAGAGGTAGAGATAAGGACGTTTGAATAGCTCACCGCTCCCTTTTGGCCCAGAGCCTCTGACCATCGGTGGTGGGTGATAGCCTTTTTAATTTTTGGTCACTACATCAAGAAGGGGCTCCCAGCGCTGGGAGCCCCCTTAAAAGGAGGAAAGGGTGATTGAGGACCTCTCCTAGTCATTAATGGCTTGCACTCGGTTCGAGCAACCTCCGCTTCGGGCACTAGTCTGGGTGGGTATCCCTAGGACGGGAGTCCCCCGAGCGCCGCCGCTACTCTACCGACAATCCCCTTGGACTTCGATCCCTTGGATTTCGATCTTGCGAGTTCCCAGGGCTCAAAGGGCAAAGGCTTTGCCCCGTCAAGTCGAACCCAAATGGCAATATTATGGCTATCTACCTCGGTGACGATGCCCTGCTTCCCCTTAAAGAGGTCGAAGGGGAAATCTGGGTTTCTGTATGGTTCCAGGCCTAGGATTTCTACTTTATCGCCTGCTTGAAATTCCTGTAGCATAAACATGTCGTCACCTCCAAGGGACCAGTGTTCGCATTCGTGTTACCTTAAAGATAACAAGGGTTTGCAGGCTTGTCAATTGGGAATTAGTCTGAGGTAACTGGACATCGGTCTTAGGTATTTTGTCGTAGCAGTGGCTCCTACCGCTCCGTCTCCAGCCAGAGCCTTGTGCCATCGGTGGCGAGGGTGATGGTTCCCCGCTCCGATTAGGCTGCCTATAACAGCTTCATGAACTCTTCCACAGTCAGCCCTGCCTCTCTGATGATAGCTCTAATCGTCCCCTTGGGCAGGTCTCTGGGGTGCTGAGGTACCGAGATTGGGCGGCGAAGGTCTGGTTTATACATAATCACGTGACTGCCTGTGTGCCTTCTTATCTCAAAGCCTGCCCTCTCCAAAGCTGCCACAACCTCCTTGGGTTTCAGAACCGGCAATTCCCGTCTCAAAGGAGGAACCCTCAAAGAGCGGCAAGTTCAATAGTTTCAAACTGGTCTGGTATAGGCACACCCTCTTCTCTGGCCACAGCTAACCAGCTTTCCATGGCGTCTTTTATCATCTCAATTGCCTTCTCAAAGGTTTCACCATAGGAGATGCACCCGGGCAGAGAGGGGACGGTTATAGTATAGCCCCCTTCGGGTTCAGATTGAAGCTCGAAAACAACACCCCCACGAATGACCTGAAAAGTCTTCATATCAACCACCTCCGTTACCACTTAGCAAATTTCATTATGGGAAGTATAACACCTAACCGCCCAGATTATCAATTTACCGCTCCGTCTCCGCCCAGAGCCTTGTGCCATCGGTGGTGAGGGTGATGGTTCCCCGCTCCGAGGTGAGATAAATCCTATCCTCGCCCAGCCTTTCGCTGAGCCCAGCCATGACCTCGGCGCTGGGATGCCCGAAGGGGTTATCGGCATCAACAGAGATCACCGCCACCTGGGGGTTGACGGCGGCGAGAAATTCTGGGCTTGTCGAGGTGCTTGAGCCATGGTGGCCTACCTTGAGCACGGTGCTCCTCAGCGCCACCCCTTGATAAAGGAGAGCCTCCTCCCCCTCATCATAAAGGTCGGCCATCAGCAGGAAGCTGACCTCCCCCATCTCCAGGCGGGTCACCACCCCATTGTTATCGATGTCCGATTCGGTGCCCTGAAGAAATTCCCCTGGGGGGTGAAGCACCTCCAGGATCGCCCCGCCACCAAGGTCGATGCGCTGCCCCACCTGGGCCCGGGTGTACTCGATCCCCTTCTCCTCGATCACGCTCAGCCACTCTATATATGCCGACGAGGTATAGGGGAAACCGGGATCCAAAACCTGCTTTACCTCGTAGCGACGAAGCACCTCCACCAGTCCACTGACATGGTCATCGTGGGCATGGGTGAGCACCACCAAATCGATATTCCTCTCCCAGAAGGGTAGCCCCTCCCCTAGCCTGTGGGTGATCGCTTCAGGGCTTGGTCCGCCATCGACGAGGATATGCTGGCCTGTGGGGCTGGTAACGAGGGTGGCATCGCCCTGCCCCACGTCCAGGAAGCTAACGCTGAGCTTTCCCCCTTCAGGGGCGACCGCTGCCGCAGCCCAAACCAGGATGGCGATAATGAGGAGAGGGAGAAGGACCCACTTTGCGGCTAGCCTTCGAGAAAAGGAGTTTTGCGCGGTAGCGATTCTTTGAGCCCCAGCCTTTATGCTCGAAAAAAGGCGCTCCCTCCTCGTCCCTAGCCAGATCGCCCCTCCAAATATGCCGTAGTAGAGCCAAACCAAGGAGGCATTCATCCCGCCCACCTCCAGGGAGGACCAGGGCAAGGCAGCAAAAAGCCCAACGACCCCGGTCATATACCCCAGGAAGAGCCAGGCGACCCAGCCGATAACTTGAGCCAAAGGTAAGGCGAAGAGCCCGATGAGGCCCACCAGGGACGATAATATGATGATGCCCGGCAGCGCAGGCAGGGCGAGGAAGGTGGCGGGGAGACCAACCAGGGAGACGTACCCAAAGTAGTAGGCGACGAGAGGGATGACGGCCAGGATGGCCGCCAGGCTAAAGGAGAAGCTATCGACTACGATATTGGGGGCTCCGGTCCTCCTCCCCCATTCCTGAAAGGTGGGGGCAAGCAATACTAGGCCGATCACCGCGGCAAAGCTCAATTGAAAGCTCACCTGCCATAGAATCTGGGGATTGATCGCCACCATTATTGCCGCGGCAAAGGCCAAGGCAGTGATCCCAGTACGCTGCCTGCCTAAATAGGCAGCGAGGAGGAAAAGGCTAACCATGATTGCGGCGCGCATCACTGAGGGGGCCATCCCAGCGAGCAGGGCATAGACCCAGAGGGCGCTCAGGGTGGCCAGGAAGTAGGTTGGTCTCTCCCTGCCAAAGAGCGATACCGAGATGCTGAGCAAAATGCCTGACACAATAGCCATATGAAGCCCTGAGATAGCCAGGAGATGAGATGTCCCCGATCTTTGGAAGTCCTGGTAGAGGGAGGAGGGGATATTGCTTCGAATCCCCAGCAGAATGGCCTGAGCCAGCGACCCTTGTGGCTCGGAGAGGGAGGCTCCCAGCGCCTCCGACATCCCATTCCTGAAGTCGTGGAGCCATTGATGTGGCTGCGGCCCCTGCCCCGTCGCAATGAGCTCCACCTCGGGGTAATACATGGTGGAGTAGATCCCCTGCCAGGCGAGATAGGCACGGTAGTCGAAATCCTCAAGCTGGGGCGGCTCCTCCAGCTCACCCTTCACCTGTAGCAGGTCTCCATAGGCATAGGAGGGGAACCTTGTGGTGCGCACCAGGACAGTGCCCGAGACCTCTCGCCACTTCCCATCCGTTTTTATCTCCCTCGCCGAGAGGTGAAGGTTGGCGGATGAATCCCTGGGCTCGGGCTCTTCCGCCACCACACCGATGACCTCCACAGTCCCCTGGCCAATATAGGACTGGAGCTCATCCCCGGTGGGCACTGCACCAAATCGGAGGGCGCCGCAGAGGAAAAGGGTGAGGCATAGCCCGCCCACAAGTATCGCTGGCTTCCTTCGCCCAAGGAGGCTGGCAAGAAGGGCAACAGCTATGATGGGCGAAGCGATGGCGAGCGGCAGGGGAAGCTTGGAGCCGAAATAGATGCCCGCGACAAAGGCAATGCTAAGATAGACCAGCGCCATCTTTTTTTGACCTATGGGCTTCTTTTCGAGCTAAAGCCTCTCTTCTTTCCATCGCGTCTTTCTCGTCGCGAAGACCTTTACGGGGTAGCGCTTTCATTCCACTGTGATCAAGTCTTTTAGTCCATCGTATTTCGCCTCACCGATGCCCTCCACCCTCTTCAGTTCCCCGATCCGCTCGAAGGGGCCATTCTGGTTGCGGTAATCGACGATCCTCTGCGCCAGGGTGGGGCCGATGCCGGGCAGGGCCTCGAGCAGCCAGGGCTGGGCGCGGTTGATGCTGACCTTCTGAGGCTCGAGACTTTCATCGATTTTGTAGAGGTAGAGTCTAACCTTGGTCGGGTCAGCGTCTGTGGTTGCCCCGCCGGCGGCCATGATCGCCCCTTCAATGCCCTCGCCCCCTCCCAGGGAATGCCACCCGGGACTGGCCACCGCACCGCCCACATAGACCTCCACCCCCGCCAATAAGGCAGGGGTGGGCGTGGTAGGAACGATCTCCAAAGGCTGCCTCCCACCAGGGAGCTTGTAGAAAAGCAACGCCCCGCCGGCGATGATAACGGTGATCAGGAAAATAGCGATGAATGCTTTATACCTTTCAAACCATTCCCTCAGCATAGCTCCCCCCCTTTGCCAATTGGCGAAACTATCTACTACTATATCATAAGTCAAGGTTATCACAATAAAAAATCGCCTCCCTTTTCATTGGGAGGCGATACAGAGGCCACTGTATCATGCCCACCTATCTGCGTTCGATAATAACCCCTTTCAATGACCTAAATGTGGGCACAACTAGAGAACATTCGCTCAAATTCATCTAGGTTTGCTACTAGCTCTGCCTATAAACCAGAACATGATAGAAGCGGCGACTATAAGACCAAGCCACATGATAGAGATCTCCACCCAGAATGGTCTAACCAAGCCGTAGGTAGACGAGTATTGGAGAATCAATCTTGTCAACTCCGTTGCCGGATAGAATATGCCAGAGGCGACAGCCAGAATGAAGCACAGCTTAACCAACCTCATCCCCCAGCTGCGGTTGACCCTCAAATTCCAATCTCCTTTT